>JBGCFL010000157.1:0-7407 GCA_045106975.1 Ekhidna sp.
TCTGCTTCTTTTAGATAGTCACTATTGGGGTATTTATCCACGAATCCTGTGTAGAATTCAATAGCTGTTTTGAAGCGTTCTTCTTGCTTGGTATATATGCTTTGCTTAGCTAAATCATATGCAGTTTTAACGTTGAGATAGGCAACTTCTTCATTAAAATTAGAATCTGGGAAATCATTTTTAAAATTCTCATAAACAACTAGTCCTGACTTATACCTTCTTAGTTTGAAGTAGAGTTTACATGTTTCATACGCTTTTCTCTCCAACTTGATCTGCATTAGATCTATGGTTTTGTCGGCCTCCTGAGCATATTCCGATGTTGGATACTTATTAATGAAGCTTTGCATCGCTCCTATGGCCTCATACGTAGATGTTTGGTCTAGTTCATAATCAGGAGATTGTAGGTAAAGTGAATATGCATTCATATAAGAAGCTTCTAGAACATATTCACTCCGTCCATAAATATTGACAAATTCTTGAAAGTGATAGGCGCTTAGAACATATTGCTGCTGATGATAATAGCAATAAGCTATGTAGAAATTTCCTTTTTCAGCCTCTGCCGTACCTCTTATGATAGGTAGAATGTCTTCAAATAATTCTGTAGCTCGGCGATAATCCTCAGCATTGTAATATTCAATAGCGGCTTCATATTTCGTCTTCCAGTCGCCAGACTTCATTATTTTTCTGAACTTGCTGCAACCAGCCAAGCCTACTACAAGTATTAAAAGAATTAAAAATCGAGTACTCCTCATATGTTTTTTGAAAATCGAACGCAAAACTAAAGTTTTAAACCCTAAACAGAAACGAAAGAAGATGATTACCCCCCACCTTTAGGCTTTTTTAACAAACGATTGTTATTTGGTTTAATTCCCTCAAGATCTATTTCTTGGTCATCAGGTAATGCAGGTGGTAGAGTTTTGTTGTCTATTTTCAACATAAATCCTTGTGGTCCAATTAAGTCTTTTAGCTCAGGTCTTTCTTCAATACGCCAGTTAAATCCACCTAACCTTTGTACATCAGGAGTTAATTCATGAGGCGGAATAAAACGTGCCGAAGGCTTGATATAAAATGAAATATTATCTAGTTCTTCCTCGACGAATCGAATGGTCATATCGCTGCATAAAATGCGGTTCATTCCCATAAGATCAGGAGCTCCAGGCTTATCTTCATCTAGCACATAGTAAATGCTTTCACCATTTCCATTTACATCTATTTCTTGAATTTTGGTTTCAGAAAAGTAAGCTTTCATAGTACGGCCACTGACTTGATTGAAATTGTGAATGGTGTCCTCTGAAATTAAAAATGCACTTTGTAGCAAAGTCATAGTCTCTATCTCTTCATTTTTTATTGACATGACTATAGTGTCCCCCGTAATTTGACTTTTGTTATTCCAAAAAACAGGACTATTGTAAAAAAACATAAGAGAATCGCTAAGGAAGTAAGAAACAGAATCAGCCACACCTTGCAGATTTCTTTTCCAGATTTTCACGTTTGGGTAGGCTAAAATTCGTTTAGCAGAATCATATTGACTTTCTATTGATACTAATGTATCTGCCGACATATATAGAGTATCAAATTGCATGATCCTTTTCATTATAGCATTGCCATAGACTTTACTTATTTCATTATTCTTATCATGAAATCCTTCATCACCCGTTATAATAACATCGTCGTTTTTGGCAACCAATTCTACATTGCCGTTGGCTAAATAGTATTTTCTCAATTCGTCAAAGAAGAGTTCGTCACCTTCCATGTAATAATCTATCGTCTCAATATTTCCATCGATAAATTCTGACTGATCAAAACGTGTTTTAAACTCGCCTCCTTTTGCATGCAGAACCTGATCATTCTCTGTGAAAATTTCTGTTCTTCCTTCTGTAATGGCAATCTTAGTATTGGTGTTGTACCTAAGGGTGTCTGATTTAAGTGTGTAGTCTGGAGCAATGAGTACTACATTTTTCCAAAATAGTGCGTAGTTTTCTTTTGAGTAGAAATAGCCTGTCTCACTAGATAAAGTATTGGTGGTATCACTAAGAGTACCCTTATTGTAGTAATTCCCTACTTCAGTATCCATGTTGTAATCAAGGAAATTGGTCACCAATTTTTGTTCACCTTTTGTGTATACTACATTGTCACGCAGCTTAGATGTGCGATCAGTGCCATTATAGATGAGCTTATCCGACGTAATCGTAACAGAATCGTCTACGATTTTCACATGGCCAAATGCCTCCATGATATTTTCTTTCACATAATAGTAAGAGCTATCGCAGTACATGGTTGATGTCTCTTGAGCGAAGACGACATTGCCCTCAAGTCTTCTTACTTTTTCACCATCTTTTCTAAATTCAAATAAATCATCAGCTTTGTATTTGATTTTGCCTTTACCCTTTGTTTGGGCAGCTACTTGTATCGAAGCAACAAGAGCAGTAATTAGAATGAAATAATGGAGTAAATTCCGCATGAGAAAGCAAAACTAATAATAAGAGTTCGTGCATCCTTTACAAAAACAGTTCCATGATGAGATAAAAGAGAAACAACTTTTTCCTAGAGAAGGGAAAGTGTTGTTGGCTGTGAGCGGTGGAGTTGATTCTATGGTAATGGCTCATTTGTTTTTACTGTCGGAAAATTCATTTGAAATAGCTCATTGCAATTTTGCACTAAGGGGTGAAGATTCAGATAAGGACGAGCAACTGGTGCGAAACTGGGCTAAAAATCACAATGTGGTATGTCATGTTAAGCGATTTGACCTTGAGGGTTCTATTCAACTTGCTGCAAGGGAGGCTCGATACAAATGGTTTAGTGAATTGACCGTAAAATTTGGTCATGCAGCTATTGCCACTGCTCATCATATCAATGATTCTTTGGAAACAGCACTTTTTAATCTCAGCAGAGGAACTGGTATAAGGGGACTTAGTGGCGTTCCATCAAAATCAAATGATGTTGTACGTCCAATGCTTTTTACTAGCAAGGATCAATTACTCACATATGCCAAAGAGCATGATATTGAGTGGAGAGAGGATGCATCCAACCGTAAGACTGATTATGGACGAAATCTTATAAGAAATAGAGTCATTCCCACCTTAAAAGAATTAAATCCATCCCTAGAAGAAACTTTTGCCAATACCTTGGAAAGGCTACAATTGACAAACCAATTATTAGCTGAGTATGTGGATGTAATTAAAAATGATTTTTTGAGGCAAGAAGATGAGGTTTGGAAATTGGACGTAAGCTGGATTAAAAAGAGCACAGATTCACTGATTTTATCAGAGGTTGTCTCAGAGTTTGGTTTCAATTATGTCACTTCGAAAGAGATTTTTGAAACCTTGAACAAACCTGGAAAAGTGTTCATGTCGGCATCCTTTGAACTATCAATTGATAGATCTACTATCTATATAAAGTCGAAAAACAGATTCGAGGAGGATGAGGTAGTAATTGCAAGTGAAGGGCTATTTACTGTTGGTAGTCGATCTATTAAAATATCCATTACTGAAAGGAGGGATGTTTCTTTTGACTCAAATAAGAATGTCGTTTTCATAGATACTTCTAAAATTGGCTTCCCTATGAAATTTAGAACCTGGAAAGAGGGAGATCGCTTCCGACCTTTGGGTATGAAGGGACAGAAAAAGATAAGCGATTACCTCATTGATAATAAAGTTCCACTAGCTCATAAGGAAAGCGTTAAAGTGGTTACTTATGATGGTGCCATCATTTGGCTGGTTGGTCATCAAATTTCGGATGATTGCAAAATTGTAGACGAAACACCATCTGTATTGAAAATGGAATGGCTTTGAATTGAAGGAAGCTTGATTTTGACTCTTTCATATGGTCATTAATTGAGAATCTTTTAGCTAATTTTGCGCTCCGTTTTGGGAGATAACTTCTTTCAGATGTCATCAGAAAAACTAATTAATTATGAGTCTACAATGTGGTATTGTTGGGTTACCCAACGTTGGTAAATCAACATTATTTAATGCACTTTCAAATGCAAAGGCGGAGGCAGCCAACTTCCCTTTTTGTACTATCGAGCCTAATGTAGGGGTAATCACTGTGCCGGATGAGCGGTTGCAAACTTTGGAAGGATTAGTCAATCCGAAGAAGGTATTGCCAACGGTAATGGAGTTTGTAGATATTGCAGGGCTTGTAAAAGGAGCAAGTAAAGGAGAAGGATTGGGTAATCAATTCCTAGCCAACATTCGTGAAGTAGACGCCATCATTCATGTGATCAGATGCTTTGATAATGACAACATTGTGCATGTCTCAGGGAAAGTAGATCCAGTGGAGGATAAGGAAGTGATTGATTACGAGCTTCAGTTGAGAGATCTAGATTCTGTAGATAAGCGTATCCAGCGTGTTGAAAAGATGTCAAAGTCAGGAGACAAGGATGCTAAAGCGGAATACGAGACATTATTGAAGTTCAAGACTCATCTTGAAAGTGGTGAAAATGCTCGTTCATTGGAAATGGATAAAGAACAAAGAATATGGATAAAGAATCTTCAATTATTGACAGATAAACCTATTCTTTATGTGGCTAACGTAGACGAGGAATCAATCAAAGAAGGAAATGAGTGGAGCGAGAAACTAAAAGAAAAGATTGCAGGAGAGGATGCTGGATTGATTTTAGTCTGTGCAGGACTGGAGGAGCAGATTGCTGAAATTGAAGATCCTGAAGAAAAGGCGATGTTCCTTGATGAATATGGTATGAAAGAGTCTGGGTTGAATAGGCTAATAAAAGCTTCTTATGCTTTACTTGATCTCATCACTTATTTCACAGCAGGAGAGCAGGAAGTAAGAGCTTGGACAATTAAGAAGGGGTGGAAGGCGCCTAAAGCTGCAAGCGTAATCCACAATGATTTTGAAAAAGGGTTCATTAAAGCGGAGGTCATCAAAATACCTGACTATGAACAATACAAAACTGAAGTTGGCTGTAGAGAAGCTGGTAAGCTAGCTATAGAAGGAAAAGAATATGTAGTCGAAGATGGTGACGTAATGCACTTTAGATTTAATGTCTAATCAGATCAATAGTTAATAAAAATGGCTCAGTTTTAAACTGAGCCATTTTTAATTGCAGAGTTAGTATTTCTGGATATATAATTATTTCTTACTATCTGCTGGTGTAGAAAATGCTGGCCTGTCTACTTTTAACATATCTTCATCAATTAGTTTTAGTAGCTCATTTACTGCTCGCTCAAGCTGAGGATCTCTGCCAGCTTCAATTGATTTTGCATCCATTCGTACTTCAATGTCTGGAGCCACACCTGTGTTTTCAGCAATCCATTCTTTTTTAGCAGGGTCAAAAATGGCATTATCAGGAGAAGTAAGCCTACCTCCATCAATCATGAGATAGTGTACTGAACTTTTAACCAGACCACCCCACGTAGTAGTGCCAATAAGAGGGCCAGCTTGCTGTTGTCTAAAAGCCCAAGGAAAGAAATCACCGCCTGAACCTGCCATCTCGTTGATAAGTAGTGCCTTTGGTCCTAGAATACCACCAGGCATAACTTTGGGTGGAGCTCCTGGAATTTCATTGGTGTAGGCTGCTCGCACGGTGCGAGTCATTAAGTCTACCATGTAATCGTCCAAAAGACCACCACCATTGTATCGCTCATCTATGACGGCACCTAGTTTGTCTTGCTGCGCAAAAAAGTATCTGTTAAAGGAAACTAAGCCTTGTCCAGATGTATTTGGAACCCATACATAGGCCAATTTCCCATTTGAAAGACTATCTACCATTTTTCGATTGTCTTCTACCCATGCTCGCTGGCGTAAATTATTTTCACTTCGGATGGGCTCTACAATAATCGTCCATGACCCACTGAATACAGCTTTATCATTGATGTGTAACACTGTCTGCTTTCCGAGTGTCCCATCCAGCATTTTGAAAGGGTTTTCATTAGCAGTCAATTCTTTTCCATTGATCCCTACTAGATAGTTTCCTTCTTTCACTTTTAAACCTGGTTGATCCAATGGACTGGTTAAGTCAGGGTTCCAATTTTCAGTTGTGTAAATACGATCAATTTTCCATCTCCCAAGTTTTTGGACTAGATCTGCACCTAACAGTCCTATTTTATTGGAGGCCACTTCAGGGTAGTCACCACCACCTACAAAGCTGTGTCCTACAGACAACTCTCCATTCATTTGATCAAATATGTAATTGAGATCTGCACGATGTTGTACGAATGGAACTAGTGGAGCATATCGTTGATAAACCTTGTCCCAATCTCTCCCATGCAGGTTTGGATCATAAAAGTAATCTTTTTCATATCTCCATGCCTCTTCAAACATTTGCTTCCATTCGGCAGAACGATCAAGATTGAGTTCGAGATTTACTTTTACAGGTTTAGGAGATGCTTTTTCCGCTTTTGTGCCAGATAGACTCCAGCTTCCGTTTGCCTGTGTGAGCACTGTTTCGCCATCCGATGACACAACAAAACGGCGGACACTAGTCTGAAATTCGTTCGCTTCACGATCATCTAAGGTGAATTTATGAATGGTCAGGCCTCTTTCATTCGGTATTCGCTCTGCAATAAATACCGAGCCTTTAGCGCCAGCAACTAAGTAAGCATAATTTCTTGTTGGGATGGGTAGAGGGATAATCCTTCGGTCGATTTGGTCAAAATCAATGATGACCTTCATGGAGTTATCCTGTTTAGGCCCATCGTCTTTTTTCTTATCTTTAGATTTACTCTTTTCGCTCACTTCATCTCCCTTTGCTTTTTCTACTTCTTCTTCATCACTTCGGAGCACGAAAGGAGAGGGAGAGGATGATTTTAGATTGACCACATATGCTGCATATTCTGGTTGAGCATTCATGGCACTGGTATTTGTCCAACCTGAACCCAATGCTAAGTTGGTACTAGCCATAAAATAGAGGTGCTCACCGTCACGATCCCATGCTGGTGAAGCAGCATCTGCAAATTGATTTGTTAAGGCTTTTGTAGTATTATTTTCTGAAGACCAGATCATTATGCGTTGGAAATTGTTACTGCCTGATTTGCTGTAGGCTAGCCATTTAGAGTCTGGCGCCCAAGTCAATCCCATGTTTCCACGTTCAATATTCACACCACCGCTTCCAATGGTTTTTATCCCACCACCAGAGAGGTCTATTACTCTTACTTGTAGATCATCGTCTACAAATGCAATACTTTTTCCATCGGGAGACCAAGTTGGCTCCCAAGCATATTTTGATGTTCCAATGGAAATGTCAGGGTAAGAAGTCATACCATCTTGCGAAGCACGCTTTAGTACATAATTGCTGTGTCCTTCATCCGAAAACCAAGCGATGACATCTCCGTTTGGGGACCACATTGGTTTCCTATCAGCAGTGAGAGGTGAGTTAGTCAAATTTCTAGTATCTCCATACTTGGCAGGCACAGTAAAAATTTCACCTCGAGATTCCATTATTACTCG
>JBGCFL010000158.1:0-8924 GCA_045106975.1 Ekhidna sp.
TATTTCGCTTACCGAAGAAAGGTCGTCGTATTTTTTCAGTCTTCTTTCTATTGCTCCAAGCAATTCCATTTCCTCAAAAGGCTTAGTGATGTAATCATCAGCGCCCATATTCATACCTTTTCTAAAATCAGATTTTTCAGCTTTGGCAGTTAGGAATATAAATGGAAGTGATGCTGTTTTTGGATTCTTTGAAAGAAGGTAAAGCACCTCATAACCATCCATTTCAGGCATCATTATATCGCATAAAACTAAATCTGGAGGAGTAGATAGGGCTATTTTCACTCCTTCTTTTCCATCTGATGCCGTTTTAACATCATAATTAGAAAGATCTAAAAGCTCAGCAATATTTTCTCGCACTTCAGCTTGATCTTCAATAATAAGAATATTTCGTTTCATTCGATTTGATAATTCAGCACTAAAAATAAAGGATTTACTTGATAAATATCAGCTTTAAGAGTGAAGCTGATCATTTGAAATTTCCTAATGAAATTATCTCTTTACCATAAAACTAAAAAGATGGAAAATCTATGGATGTATTTAGGAGTTGTTGCTGTAGCAGTAGCAATTTTCGCAATGATTGATATAGCGATAAAAGAATATAGTTTTAGAACAAGACTACTTTGGTTGCCCATTGTAATTCTTTTTCCCTTAGTTGGCCCAATCGTATACTACTCAATGCGAAAATCTCTATCCTAATTGGATGGAATCGCAACTGAGAATGTACTTCCTTGATTTTCTTCACTCTCGAAAATAATCTGACTTTCAATCAGATCGGCATATTTTTTTACAATATTCAAACCAAGTCCTGTTCCCTGAATATTTGTAGCATTTCCAGCCCGGAAAAATCGTTCAAAAATATTTTTCTGTTCCTCTTTAGGAATTCCTATACCCCTATCAATAACTGAGATGATAACGCTCTCTTCATCAGACGAAGTTTCAATTCTTACTTCATCACTTTCACCAGAATATTTACTAGCATTAGAAATAAGATTTATTAATATATTTTTTAAAATATGCTTATCGGTATGAATAGATAAGTCACTTGAAGTGTAATTAATACTCTGTCCTTTTTTCAAGGTCATCTCATCACTCAATTCATCTATCAGCCCATCCAGTTTGATAAAAGTTTTATCAATTGTATGAATGCCTTTTTCCAGTTTTTCCAAAGAAAGAAAGTCATTTAGTATTGTAGTAAGGTTTTGAACACTACTTCTTATACGGTCAGCATGCTTTTCTCTTGATGGCTGCTGATCATTTTCGGGATATTTTGTGATGAGGTTTGCCGATGAAAGGATCGTTGTTAGAGGTGTTCTAAACTCATGACTTGCCATTGAGACGAATCGCGATTTAAGCTCACCAAGTTCTTTTTCTTTCTCTAACGATGTTAAAATTTCTTGCTCCGCTTTTTGCAAGTCCCGAAGACTCTCCTTTAGTGCCTTTTCAGCAAGGCGTCTCTCCTGAATTTGGCTTTGCAACCCAAGATTAGTACGCTCTAGCTCACTTGTTCTAGCTTTCACCATCTGCTCCAGTTCCGCATTGTATGCTTCTAATTTCTGCTTTTGATCGGTGACCGTTTTTTCATTTTTCTTTCTAATGGTAATGTCGGTAATGAAAGCAACGATCAACGTTTGATCCTCATGTTTCAGAAAATTCAAACTCAACTCTAAAGGGAAAGAAGAGCCATCTTTTCTTACTCCTGATAAATCTCTACCCACACCCATTTGACGAGGAGCTGGAGTCTTTATATAATCATCACGATGGTGTTTATGTTTCCCTCTAGCGCTATCAGGCACGAGTATTTCCACTGGCTTACCTAGAAGCTCAGCCTCTGGATATCCAAACATTTCCACAGACCTAGGATTCATCATTTCTATTTCTGCCTTTTCGTTGAAGAACATAATTCCTTCACCGGAGCTATGAAAAAGCTTACCCAAAAGCTCAAGTCCCTTTCTTGACATAAGATATTCGTTACTTAATTTCATGGCTAAGGTCTTTGAGAGGGTTTGTTTCTGAAATGACGAACCAAAGATGGTTCAATGATTATTGTTTTGAACAAAGGTGATAAAATTCAATCTTATAACTGACAGATATCAGACTTCTTGAAATACGTCACTCTTATTTTTGAATTTGAATTATCTAGATACGAACCGTGATTTCAAGAATATTAATACCAACAGACTTCTCTGCAGCCTCATGGCAAGCCACTAAAATTGGTTTAGAAATTGGTAAAGTCAATAATGCAGATGTCTCTATTCTTCATATTTTCCCGCTAGTCTCCAAGTTCAGTTCTGATAAAAAAGAACTTGAGCTGCCTGTAAAACTTGAACAGTTAAAGTCAAAAATGGATATTCTCTCGAGTGACTTTAATGAAGACGCAAAGAAAATCACCAATGTGGTTTTACCTGGAAATGTAGAGCACACCATGCTCAAATTCATCCGAGAGCATGATTTCGACTTAGTCATTATTGGCATCAACAGCCATGGTGAAACCAATGAAATGGGGAGTCATACTGTAAGTATCATAGAGAGAAGCGGCACTCCAGTTTTAATTGTGCCTAATAATAAGCACTCTAATGGAGCTATTGCAAGCTGAAAAAACAACATGCTCCCATTGTGGTGAAGCATGTGATCAAACGATCTCTACCGATGGAAAACTGTTTTGCTGCTACGGTTGTAGAGCAGTCGATGAATTGCTGACAAATAGTGATCTCAACAGTCACTATCAAGAAACATCCATTCAAAACAAGTCACTATCTGAACTAAAGGCCGAACGTAAGTATGGTTTTCTAAACAATGAGGACGTTTTAAAGCAATTACTGAGTTTTCAAGACGAAAAACTATCAGTCATTAAATTAGATCTTCCGGGCATCCATTGTAGCTCTTGTATCTATCTGCTAGAACACCTTCCAAAATTGGATGAAACAATCCTTAGAGCAGAAGTCAATTTCATAAAACGAACCATTACAGTCTCATTTTCTCATCATGAGAAATCATTGAAAGAACTAGTCATCTTTTTGGCTCAGCTAGGATACCCGCCAAATATTTCATTGGATAGTTTAGACAAGACCAAAAAGCAAGTTCATAAATCCAATTTAGGAGTGAAGATAGCAGTAGCAGGTTTTTGCTTTGGGAATGCCATGCTTATGAGCATCCCAGAATATCTTGATGAAAAAGCTCTTTTAACGGAGGAATTCAGAAATCTTTTTGGTTGGATTAGTCTAACACTCGCTTTACCTGTTATATTTTTCTCAGGAGTAGACTATTTGACTAAAGCCTGGAAAGGGTTGAAAGTAGGAAATCTAAATATAGATGTTCCTATCGCTCTGGGAGTTCTAACGCTTTTCGGCAGAAGCCTATATGAAATAATTTCACACACAGGAGGTGGCTATATAGACTCTCTTGCTGGATTAATTTTCTTCTTACTCATTGGCAAATGGTATCAAGGAAAAACTTATCAAGCACTTTCATTTGAAAGAGATTACACCTCATACTTTCCTATCTCTATTACTTGTATCATTGATGGAAATGAATTTCAAAGATCAATCAAAGAGTTAAAAAAAGGCGATCATATTGTTATCCATAATGATGAGCTGATTCCAGCTGATGGCATCATTTTAGAAGGCTCTGCTAGTATAGATTATAGCTTTGTAACTGGAGAATCAGAACTAGTACAAAAAGAGTCTGGAAACAAGGTGTATGCTGGTGGAAGACAAAAGGGCAGCCAATTGATTATAGCCATTGAAAAGAGTGTCAACAATAGTGAACTTACCCAGCTTTGGAATAATGAGGTCTTTAACAAAGACAGTAAATCTCTCACACTTTGGATTGATAGAATCAGCCACTATTTCACACTTTCTATTATTCTAATTGCTTTTGCAACAGGAATTTATTGGTGGTTTGCCAACCCAGAAATAGTTTGGCAAACAGTTTCCGCAGTGCTCATTGTAGCATGTCCATGCGCATTGGCCTTGACCATCCCTTTTGCCTATGGCCATGGCATGAGACTACTTGGAAAGGCCGGGCTTTACATGAAAAATGCTGAGGTCATTGAATCATTATCTACTATAGAAGCTATTGTTTTTGATAAAACAGGGACACTCACCTCCCCAGGGTCGGCCATAGTATATGATGGTGAAGAGCTAACAACCTATGACAAATGCTTGCTTAAATCAGGTCTAGGAAATTCGGCTCACCCACTTAGTAGAATCATTCATGACGAATTTCATGATGTTAAAAAATTTCCAATTTCTACTTTTAGCGAGACAACAGGAAAAGGATTTGTTTCTGAGGTGAGAGGATGTTCCGTGAAAGTGGGGTCAGCAGATTATTTGAATTTACCAAAAGAAACAAGAACAAATGAGTCCTCCGTCTTCATTCAAGTAGGAGAAAAAAGAGGAAATTTCAGAATCAAATCAAATTATAGAGGTGGCATATTTACCATGCTACAAGGACTAAAAGAAAAATTTAAACTTCATTTACTTTCTGGCGATAACAGCTCTGAACTTAATCATCTAACACCTTATTTTGACGAACTCAAGTTTGGACAAAGGCCCTCAGATAAACTCGATTTCTTAAGTGAAATAAATCAAAAAACATTGATGGTAGGTGATGGCCTCAATGATGCAGGAGCTTTGAAAAAAGCGGCTGTCGGGATGGCTATTTCAGAAGATGTACATCAGTTTTCTCCGGCATGTGATGCCATCTTACAGTCACAAAACATCTTGAAAATACCAAGTATTCTCCAATACTCTAAACAGATTATTCGTATCGTATTCATTGCCTTTGGATTATCATTTCTATATAATCTGGTTGGTCTTTCCTTTGCTATAACTGGACATTTGACTCCCTTAGTTTCAGCTATTCTTATGCCTATTAGCTCTGTGACGGTTGTTGGGTTTGTTACTCTTATGGCTAGTTGGAAGGGGAAATATTTGAACTCAATAGCACCTTAGAAATGGCTATTAATCAACATAACGAAACTAAAATTCATGGAGAAACTAATCTTCTAAATCGCTTTCAAGACTATTTAGGAGAATTCGTCTACGGGGGAATTGATGGAAGCGTCACCACCTTTGCGGTAGTAGCTGGAGCCTCTGGAGCTAATCTAGAAAGCTCAATCGTTATTATTTTGGGTTTTGCCAATCTTATTGCCGATGGGTTTGCTATGTCTGTAGGAAGCTACCTATCTACCAAATCTGAAAAGCAGAACTACGAAAAGCATGAAGCCATTGAATATTGGGAGGTGGAAAACATGCCTGAGAAAGAAAGGGAAGAAATAAGAGAAATATATGAAGGGAAAGGATTTTCAGGGGACTTGCTAGATCAGGTGGTAGATACAATAACCGCCAATAAAGATCGGTGGGTAGATGTAATGATGAAAGAGGAACTAGAGATCATGAAAGAATCAAAATCACCCCTCACCATGGGCATGGTTACTTTTCTGTCCTTCCTACTTTTTGGCTTCATTCCTTTACTCATTTATGTGATAGACTATGCATCTCCCCAAGAAGGCAATCTATTTTTGATTGCTTCAATACTTACAGCCATTTGCTTCATTTCTATTGGGTGGATGAAAAGCGTCGTGACTAGTTCATCATCCATAAGAGGAATATCTGAAACGCTTATACTAGGAGCTGCTGCAGCTACTCTTTCTTACTATGTAGGCAGTTTTCTTGAAAGTGTTATCTCTTGATTCTCTGCATTAAAATCAAAATCGGATTTCATGAAATTAGTCATGTCTGCTAGTGATAATCTTCATTCTATATCTTAGGAATATTCATTTGTTTAGTACAAAAAAAGATGAAGCATTTAATCCCATTAATTGTCCTAGTATTTCTTAGTAGTTGCTCCATTAAGGTTCATTCTCTTCAAAAACCAAACGTTGACTTTCAAAAGCATACTACTTGGTGTTGGATGAATAGCTGCGACCCTTTGTATCAAGGACCTAACGCCTATTATAACAAGGAAATCATTGATGAAATATACAATTCAATAGCTATCAACATGTATGAAAAAGGATACATTCAAGGTGATGATAATGCAGATTTGCTTGTCGTATTCCATCTAAATGTGGAGCAAAAAGAAATGGAATTGGTTAATCGTGATTCTTTCGAATATGGTCAATGGGATAACAATAACAGCTGGATCAAAGACGAATACCCAGAGCTAGTCAGGTATTTAAAAGGGAATTTGGTGATTGATGTGATTGATAGATCTACAGGCGAAGTAATTTGGAAATCATCTACAGTAGGCTACTCAGACTTAAATCAATCTCTTGATAAAAAGAAGATTCGCAAAAATGTGAAAAAAGCCATGAAGAAACTTCCTGGGAAATAAGTTTAGTAAACCTAAACACACCACTCTAGATTTCTTCCG
This sequence comes from Ekhidna sp., assembly GCA_045106975.1. GTDB lineage: Bacteria > Bacteroidota > Bacteroidia > Cytophagales > Cyclobacteriaceae > Ekhidna. The sequence goes on from JBGCFL010000158.1 coordinate 6,376, forward strand.
CTGATTTTTTGTACATTCTGAAAAACAGAAAGGGTAAAAATCCAAAACCAAATACTAGGAAACTTAATCCCAGCACAACAGGAGCTCCCATCAAGTGAGCAAACTTCATCCATGAGGCTATAACGAATAAGAACAATGAAGCAAACCCCAATATCCATTTAAGTCGCTCGGTCAACACTTCTCTAGCAAGCTTCTTATATCTATTAATGATCACCATTGGCAGAAATATGAAGGCTAAACCACTAACTCCAGAAAACATCAATAAAAATGAACCCTGCACACTCATCAGCTTCAAAAACACTCCAACTATCAAAGCCAATGAGAAAAGATAGCCGGTTGCATACATTAGTCGTTTCATAAATATGATTTTAGAGTAATTGAGTAAAAAAATTGTTTCTTCTTGTATCTCATTTAAGCCATTGGGCGCTGTTTGAGCATGTGCTTTCTTTAGCGCCTCTTCAAAAGCAACCCCCTTGTCCATTTCTATCTCCACTAAGCAGCAGAAATGATCTATCAAGTCATCTTTTAGCGTTTGTTTTTTAATAGAGCTTCTATTTATCTCGTCTATTATTCGTTCTTCTAATTTTTCGTCAATCATATAGCTGTTGAGGTTTTCAAATCACTGAAAATGACCTTCTCAATAGTTAAAATGAAATCTCTCATTTCATCCATTAGGGTTTCTTTCTGTTCCTCCCCTTTTGAAGTAAGCTTATAATATTTACGTACTCTCTTTCCTATGCTTACCTCTTCAAATGTCAAAACTCCATCTTTTGTCAGCTTGTGAAGCGCTGGGTATAGCGACCCATCCTTAAGATGAATTTTACCCTCTGTTTCTTCTTTCACCTTTTGGGAAAGCTCATAGCCATACATTCTCCCGTTCTCGGAAAGCAACTTCAACACCATTACTTCTAGCGTCCCTTTTAATAGTTCTTTTGAATACATATTACAACAATACATCAATACTTGAGGTATTGCAAATAAATACATCATTATTTGATGCATTATAAATCATGATAATAATTATTGACTGTTCATCACTGCTCCATCAAGCTGACAAAAATCAGTTTTCACACTAACAACCCTCATCCATAAGCCTCCTCGCTCGTGCTAATCTTGTCATTGAGATTATGAGCGTAATATTTATCCTTATCGCATGCAGTTTGCTTTTAGCAGGCGGATTTTTAGGAGCCTTTTTGTGGGCTTCCAAAGCAGGTCAGTTTGAGGATGACTATACCCCTTCTGTGAGAATGCTTTTCGAAGACGAACCTTCACCTGAGGCATACGCAAAAAGAGAAACGCTCATTTCTCCTAATCAAGGAAAAGAGAGTACAACTATAAAACCTAGCATCCATGTCCAATAGCACTACATCCAATTCAGGTATGGACACCTTTTATTATGACAATACAACCGTTCGGAATTTCCTAATCGCCACAACTGTGTTTGGTGTGATTGGAATGTCGGTTGGTTTGTTAGTCGCCTGTCAGTTCGTATGGCCAGAAGCCAATTTCGGTCTTCAGTACACTACTTTCGGTCGGGTTCGACCATTGCACACCAACGCTGTGATTTTCGCATTTGTTGGAAACGGAATTTTCGCCGGAGTTTATTACTCCCTTCAGCGTCTTTGTAAGGCAAGGATGTTTAGCGACCTTCTAAGTAAAATACATTTCTGGGGCTGGCAAACAATCATTCTTGCTGCTGCTATTACTCTTCCACTAGGGATGACCTCTGGTAAGGAATATGCAGAATTAGAATGGCCAATTGATATTGCAATCACACTCATTTGGATTGTTTTCGGCATAAACATGTTCATGACGATCATCAAACGAAGAGAACGCCATCTATATGTAGCCATTTGGTTTTTCATAGCCACGTTCGTCACGGTAGCTATGCTACACCTTGTCAACTCATTTGAACTTCCAATCAGTTTCACAAAGAGTTACTCTTGGTATGCTGGGGTTCAAGATGCACTAGTACAGTGGTGGTACGGTCACAATGCTGTTGCATTCTTCCTTACCACGCCTTACTTAGGTTTGATGTACTACTTCATCCCTAAAGCATCAGGAAGACCTATCTACTCCTATCGTTTATCAATCATTCACTTCTGGGCACTGATCTTTATCTACATCTGGGCAGGACCTCACCATTTACTTTACAATACTTTGCCAGACTGGGCTCAGTCACTAGGTGTGGTGTTTTCTATTATGCTCATTGCTCCATCATGGGGTGGTATGCTCAATGGTCTTTTGACCCTCCGAGGTGCTTGGGATAAAGTAAGAGAAGATGTCATTCTCAAGTTTATGGTAGTGGCTGTGACTTGTTATGGTATGGCCACTTTTGAGGGTCCAATGCTTTCTTTAAAAAATGTCAACGCGATAGGTCACTTTACAGACTGGATTGTAGCTCACGTGCATGTAGGAGGATTAGGATGGAATGGGTTCTTGACGTTCGCCATGCTTTACTACATGATTCCAAGATTGTATGGAACAAAACTTCACTCTCAAAAACTAGCCAACGCGCACTTTTGGATTGGCACCATGGGAATCTTGTT
>JBGCFL010000159.1:0-5327 GCA_045106975.1 Ekhidna sp.
TGACTACGCATATAAATGTGATGTTGGGATTCCATCAATGTCAAATTGGTGCGGCGTCTTCGTTGGTAGTTTGCTGGCGGAATTAGGTTATGACTTACCTCCTAAACCGCAAGTAGCAAGGTCTTACCTTAAAGTTGGTCAACCAGTAGTTGAACCAGCAATCGGGGATATTGTTGTGTTCTGGAGGGTTGCACCCAATGACTGGCGTGGGCATGTAAGTATTTATATCAGGGAAGATGAAACTGGAATTTACTGCCTTGGTGGAAATCAGCAAGGGAAAGTTCAGATAATTAAATATAAAAAACAGAAACTACTAGGTTACAGAAGGATTTAAAAATGGGTATGGAAAATTTAACAAAATTGGAAAAAAACTGCGATGGGAGCTACACGGTAACTTGCGATAACAGGTGTGAAACCGAAAATGTTTCAGAAAAGGATATTATTTTGGGTAATGTCTGTAAAAAGGAATATCCAGATAGAGAGGGCAGTTTTATCGGGATTGGTGAAAGCTTTGATTTCACCTGTTTTGCAGAGAAATGTAAGAGTAGGCAAGGAATAGATGACGACATTCTTGATGTGGATCTTAATTTAAGGAAGTTTACTCTAAAAAGAAATGATCGCTTTCACCATAGCATAAATGAACAAGGAAAAGCCCTCGAAAGAGACTGTATAAGAAATCAGTATGGCTATGCCTATGACTATTATTCAAGATTCGCAGGACATTTTTCTTTGCGGATTTATGTAAAGGATAAATCTCTAGAGATAGTCGAGATTATGGATGGGAACAATTGGTACCACTGTATCGAGGGCAATTACGATGACACAAACACTCTAAAGGAGGAGTTGAAAAAGCGCTTGCTTAGGAAAAAAGCTGGAGACAATAACACCTCTGATTAAAGCTTTCAATCCCCTTCTGTTGCTTGGCGATCTCAGTAGATCGTCAATAAACCACCTCAAATTGATATTCAAAAATAGCTTAAAAAATTACCCAGAGGGTTTTTACCTATGTTTTTTGGGCTCAAAAATAAATCTTGACACGATTAAAACTAGTCCTAGGCTTCCCTAGCCCTATTCTATTTGTCAATAATAAAATTTATTAAAAAATATAAAAGACGAAAAATCGTATAATAATATTTTTTTTACTAAAAAATCGGTGTGCGTGCATTGACCAAATTAAAAGGTTTAAATAGCATTTGAACTATCTTTTAAACCAATTTTTTGGAGGAATGATGATAGTTACATCAATTAAATGGCGTACTAAAAAAGCGTCGGGGTTAAGGACTATTTTAGGGGTTGTCTCAGCTAAAAAGGACGGTGTGACAAAAATTTTTGAAATGCCAGTTTTTATGATCAAAGTTGTTAATTTAAGCCCTGGAGATAACCTGGAGCTTGAAAAGGAGGAATTTAGATGCGTTACTGAATCAATATACAGACCAACCAAATTGCCAACAAAATGTCCAAGGTGTCAAGGCCTATTAAATTTTGATGCTATTAATTTAGTTTGTTCAAGTAATTGCTAAAAGGAGTGTAGAAATGGATTTAATTGATCGCTTAGATAAGATTGCTTACAAAAAATCTCACCCATTTTGTTACTCTTGTTATGTCAGGGTAAAGGGCTCTCATTGCCGATCATGTGGGTCTGACGACCTTATGAGGGAAGATCAAAACGGTGTTGAGTGGGGAACTGACCATATAATCGAAACAATATTGGATGAGGAGACTTTAGAACCGGCAAATATAACTGATAGCTACGATCTCATGTTAGATGAGTGCTACCCTGAAGTACAAATGGGATACAACACATGGACACCCTCGGACCTTTTAAGAAACATGTCGCCGGGAGATTATGAGCTTGGCAAAGGTGAACACCTAGACTATCTGATTGAGGATGAACAAATTATTGAAATCAACGGTAAATACTACTGGGAAGCTGAAATCAATGAATTAGTTGAAGGTCTTGAATATGAATTAGAGGAAGAGAATGGAGATTCAGCGGCTTAAGTTTGCACGCCTACGCACGCTGAATCCCTCTAAGATTACCAATCAATAAAATAGCCGTCCATGTCCTCGCAACCGCGGGGATTTTTTTTGTCCTTAATTTTCAATAGAAAAAAAATGTATCGCACTGCACATGCTATTATTCAGTAATAAAGGGGGTTTTAGCATGCCTTTAGCGTTATCTTGTTAGAAATATTATTTAGACCCTCGATGCGGTTTTTGCTTGACAAAAAATAACCTGATAGAAGAGATTTGAGGTCGATTTAATTGTGTCAAGATTTATTTTTAGCTCCAGAAAACATGGGTAAAAACCCACGGGTTAGAATTTAAAGCCGAAATTAATAATTTGATTTGAGAGCTTAAAAGCAGGATTCTATGCAACCGCTCTTCAAGTTTGGATTTAGGTAAAGGAATACGGTGATGGAACCAACATACGTAACAGCCCAAGAAAAAGCCGATAGGATTAAACGCGAACAAAAAGAACGCAAGAAGGAATCAGCACTGCAAGCGAAAGCATTAAAAAAAATTCGTGAACAGAAAGCTTATGAGGATGAAATGGATGCGAAGTTTGCTAAACTGAAAGGCATGATAAAGAAAGGATCTGATCTAGCCTAACAGGAGCACAGCATGAGAACATTCCGCTGCAAATGTAAAACTGTCCTTAAACTTGCAATTGGTCAAGAGTATGTGATTTGTTCAAATTGTAAAACAAAGCACTGTTCATTAACTCTTGCTCAAGGCTCTAATGTTATGACTTTGTATGATATCAGCTCATTATCCAGAGAATAAAATAATCCAATTTCGTAATTTTTATTTGCTAAGGTTTACCGTTTGTGTGCCGATAAATGTGCTCGAAGAACGGGAGGATTTCATGAAAAACAATTCTCTATTGTATTTGAGTATAGGTATCTGTAGCCTTCTGATAGGTACCTTACAGTTTTGTAAAGCAGCACAAAATAATAGTACTGGACCAGTGATGTCGATTTACAGTTCCCCAAGTCAAAACTTACAAGAGTTACGAGATTTTGCATTCGGGAAAACGAAATAAACTTATATGTGGAAACATGTTTTTACCTATAACATATAGTTTCTATTCTGCTAATATGATAAAACACTTTATGATTTCTTTTCAAGTTTCTTGATTATCGTAAGCTCTCAAAAGAGTGCAAAGCGATTTAGTTCGGACTGATAATGAAAAAACATATAGCAACCTTCGTTCTTATTTCTTGTTATGCATGTGCCAGTAGTGGGACCAGCAAAAGAGGTGAAAGTTCAAAGCCTATAAATAAAAGCGAGGATGCTAAGTACAAAAGTTCCTTACTTCGCTGCTATAAAACAGGTGGATCAAGGATCGTAAAAATAGATGGAGTGCTAAGGTGTTTTTAAAGCTCAAAAAATTGTTGTTTCAATTCAGTCATTAAATAATGTTGTATAGTCAAAATCTTCATCATTCACAAATTTTTCTTCTTGTGGATTTGCACACTCTAATTCGCAGACAGTCATCCAAATATATTCTCTTCCTTCCACTAAAGAATAAATTGAATTTATGATATGTAAAACCCTTTGATTGTCTTCTTTCTGTCTAAGCATTTCTGTTCCAAGTTGTGATAATTGAAGTCTAAGTTGTTCAGGTGTTAATTTACTTGAACCTGTATTGGAATTTTCATCATAAAAAATATAGTGCTTGTCGGTAAATTTTATGCCGATTGATTGAGCATTTGAAGTATTAGCGATTGCAAGAAAGATTAAAATAAGTGATGTGTATAGTGACTTAGTGAAATTCATTTTTGTATATCTCCGAGTTTCGTATTGTTTGTTAGTTTGATTTTTTTCAGGAAACTACTGATACGTTGGACCTTACTATCTGTATAATATATAGTCAATTCTACTTTTATCGATATAACATAACTCAAGACCTTTGTTGTTAAGTCTTGTTTGTTCTTCAAAGTTAAGACCCTACGAAAACATTGACAGAAGACTTAAATAGCTAACATCAGACACATACCTGACACATCCGACATGGTGTCAGTATAAGAAGATAGCGATGTGCATTGAGTTTTACCTTTGGAGGAAAAGGTAAAACTGGGCTGTAAGTAGCTAATAATATATAATTACGGTATTACTGAAATCAGCCCCTTTCCTGCGGAGTCCTCATGGCCAATCTAGGACGCATTACCAAAGTTGATCCCATACGTTCAAGGGAGCAGATTGCGTCAATTAAAAATCTTTTAAGAGACTCGCCTAGAAACCTTGCCATTTTCACAATGGGTGTAAACACCGCGCTTCGAGCTTCTGATTTGCTGAGGATTAAGCTTTCAGATGTTGAGCACCTAAGCCCAGGTGAGCACTTCACCATAAGAGAAAAGAAAACTGGCAAAGCTAAACAGGTGACGCTCAACAAGGCCAGCTATCTTGCGATCAAGAGGTATCTAAAAGTTCGCAGGAAAACTAATGTCGATGCGCCGCTATTCTTATCAAGACAAGGTGGTAATTCTTCAATATGCGTGCGCCACCTAAATGATCTAGTGAAAAGGTGGGCCAAGGAATGCAGCCTTAAAGGCCGCTATGGGAGCCATAGCCTTCGCAAAACTTTTGGGTACATACAAAGAACACGCTTTAAAACTGACTTACCAACTTTGATGGTAGCCTTTAATCACTCCTCCCAGCTCCAGACACTCACTTATCTTGGGGTGCAGGCGGATGATGTGCACGCAGCTTTTATGAATGAGATTTAGCTTAGATACTTGTCTAAAACTCGGCGGTAACTATGACAGATGTCATAGTTTGCTATTCAACACTCTGAAATAACTAGGTAATGATATTTAGCATAAGCTCGAATAAGAATCATGTACTTTGCTTAGTACTAAGGTCTGTACTTTGCTTTGTACTAAGGTCTGTAATGATATATCAATTAGCTATGAGGCTGCTCAGGTTTGCGCTTCTTGGTTTGCCGTCTAACAGGCTCAGGAACAAAAACTCTTTTCCCGCCGATTTTGTGTTCTCTTGTCACTGTCGTTTGTTTGGGTTTCACTTTTTCGGTTGCTGTAACTTTGGGCTCCCTTTCTTCGATTGGAGTTTGCTGCGGTTCTTTTGTTTCTTCTTTGTTGTCAGCCTTTGGCTTCTTATCAAAAACTGGAATACCACAGCCTGACATTGTGATGACGCCACTTTCAGTCGAAAGATCCTTGCCCGAAATGGCAGCAATCCAGGTATCGAATTCCTCCGAAGTCTTGACTGCTTTTCTATAAGTTTTGCTTTTCACATTGCAGATCACAGTACCAATAGCGGTTTTGAAGGTGAGAGCAACACTCTTTTTTCCATCGCTATTA
>JBGCFL010000016.1:0-3044 GCA_045106975.1 Ekhidna sp.
TAGGAGTAGCTCTAATCATCAGCAGTATTTTGATTACGCTAACCCTACTTACAAAAAATGGAGTGATCTTATTGATCGAGGCTATTGTGCCTTATCCTCAGTTGCCACCTGTTTAGTCTTTCAACTTGCTGGCGAGTAAAGACAGCTGCAATTCCATTCGTTTGATTTCTCTTATTACGGAGTTTTTATTCATTTCCATGAAGTGAAAAAACTTAATGGCAGTCACTGCGAGCATGAGTAGAAAAGTCCCCAATCCAAATTGGACCATTTCGTTTACACCATCAGAAGTAAAAAATCGATAGCCAAAATATACAGCTAGGCCAAACATGATAAACTGAGCGCTCATGCTAATGACATTTAACCATTTCATTTTGCCTTGAAATAGTCCGCCAAACTTCTGTAGAATGTTTTGCTCATCATAGGAATTAAAAAGAGCTTGTTCGTCTTCTGTTAGAGCTTCTCTAATCAGCTGGTCTATGTTTTCATTCTGTTTCATTTTCATATAATTTATGTTCTAATACTTTTTTTAAATGTTCTCTGCCCCGAAATAGCCTTGACTTTATCGTTCCGATGGGCAGGTTTAGTAACTGGCAAATAGTGTTCAAGGGTAAACTCTCTTGATAGAAAAGATGGATCACTGATCGCTGATCTTCAGGCAGTTGTTCTATTGCTTTTTTTAAATTATTAATGACCACTTCGTTTGAATTTTTACTTTGGTCATCAAATTCTGTTTGTGCTGCCTTTCTTATTTCTTCCCTTTTTCTACTCAATTGATTAGCTCTAACCCAGTCAATTGATTTCAAAGTGACAATTTTTAGAGACCATCCAGGAAAAGCGGTTGCATCCCTTAGAGTTTTGATTTTCTTAATGATCGTCATCCAAGACTCTTGCACTATGTCTTTAGATGCATTGGCATCTTTTGTAGTATGATAGGCCCTACTCAGCATTTTAGGATTCCACCTTTTCACAAGAAGCTCAAAAGACTTTCGGTCTCCATTTTGGCAGTTAATCACCAGCCACTCCTCTACTATTTGATCGGGTTTTTTCATCTACTAACCTAAGGTCGAAGGACTTGATCAAAGGTTCCCAAGGCGTACGATATTAATTTATAACTGCATTCAGTTTCTCCCAGAGCTCATTTTGGAGGACAATGGCAACTAAACCATCATCCGCACTATCTCCCATTCTTATTACGACTAGGTTTTGACTTGGAACAATGTTAATCAACTGCCCATTTTTCCCTATGGCGGCAAACATTTTTGCTGGCGCATCTGGCGACATCATTCCTGAAAAGTTGGTTTGGAGCCCAGGAAGTTTAAATGAATTCTTTCCATTGAGCCACCACAAATAACCGTAGGAGGGATTAATGTCTTGAGAGGACGTAATCATGTCTTCATAATAGACCTGATTATTTAATATTTCTTCTCCATTCCAATTTCCTTTGTTCAGAATCAATAATCCAAAGCGCGCCATTGATCGAGCTGGACTGTAGAAAATATGGTTAAATCCAGAGTAGTCCCAGAATCCTTCCATTCCGATTTTGTCTCTAAGTTGTTGATTGAAAAAGGAGTCAAAAGATTGACCAGAAGCGTTTTCAATCACTCCATCCAATAATGTGTAAGGAGCGTTGTGATATGCCCATCGCTTTTCAGGATCTTGAAGATAAATCAAGCACTCAGGATCGGTACAGTCTATGTTGGCAACATTATCATCTAACCCTGTAATCATGGATAATTGATGACGAACGGTAATTTTATTTTCTTGCTCTGAAGTCAAGTTTGTCCATTTCGCACCTAGATATGTATTCGAAGGATCATCTAGAGATAGCATTCCCTCTGCCTCTACTCTTCCAATTAGAAAAGAGGTAAGCGTTTTCGCTGCAGATGCCCAGTACCAGTAGCTTTCACTTGTAAATGTTTGTTTCGAGAATCCTTTTCCATCATACTCCTCAAAGGCAATTTTTCCGTCTTTGAGAATGATAAGTGCTTTTGTATTTGATTTAGGAAGGTAATCCTTCAATTTCTCCAATGATTCAGAATCCCAACCAAGGGAAAGCGGATCAATTGTTTCCCATTCTGAAGAACCGATTGGAGGAAAGTAAAGAAGTGTTTCTTGAATTCCTGGCTCATCTTCCTTTTTGCATGCGCAAAGAGAGATTAGAAGTAAGACAGGTAGGAATAATCTCATAGCTATGTGACTAAGATAATGATACAAGGTTTAAATCGAACCTATTTCACTGTTCGTCTGTTGACATTTGAAACCATAGAATTATGAGCAACTATTGTGATCCTGTAACTGGTATTTGTACTCCTTCCTCACTTCAAGATCTTGCGTCAATTGGGAATAAGACGATAGATGATAAGACAGAAATCATCTATGTGGGAGACCCAATGTGCTCATGGTGTTGGGGAATTTCTCCAGCTCTGATTGAATTAAGAGATCATTTTGCAAAAGAGAAAATTGGTTACAGAGTGCTTTCAGGAGGTCTAAGGCCAGGAGGAGGAGATCCTTGGAATGAAGAAATGAAGAATTTCTTGAAAGAACACTGGGCTCATGTCACGGAGAAAAGTGGTCAGCCTTTTGGTTATGCTCTAATGGATTTGGAGGACTTTAATTATGATACTGAGCCATCTTGCAGAGCTGTAGTAGCTGCCCGTCCTTTAGTAAAGGAAAAGGAGATGGAATTCTTTGAAGCCATTCAACGTAAATTTTATGTGGAGTCGCAAGATCCAAACAAAGCAGCTTTCTACTCAAGCATTTGTGATGAGTTTGGTATTAATTATGGAGAGTTTTTGTCACGTTTCGAAAGCGATGAGGTCAAGCAAGAAACCATGTCTGAGTTTCAACTGAACAGACAATGGGGAGTAAAAGGCTACCCTTCCATTTTACTTTTGACAAATGATCAACTCCATTTGGTAGCGAATGGATATGCCACTTTTGAGCAGATGAAGAATATTGTTGATCAGTTAGTTGCCTAGAGATGCTTCGTACCTCAGCATGACAGCCTTGATTAATGGATGAGGAAAAGTGATATTGTTTAGGAA
>JBGCFL010000160.1:0-30928 GCA_045106975.1 Ekhidna sp.
TGATACAATTCAATTGATTTGCCAATGAATAAATAGCGGCCTTTGAGCTTTATAACGACTTTCGTGTCATTTACAGGACTAGTGTATTGCTCAATCACTTGTCCATCATATGGATTGATTATAATGATATCTTGATTGGAGCTAAAAAGAATATTGTCGTCTATTGTTTGTATAAAATTTACGTTTCCAGCTTTCACAAAGTGCTCTTTAGATCCAAACTGATCAAATACATGCACTCCATTTTCATCGGAAAGGATAAGGAGGTTTTGCAGTGTTCGCATAAATTGGATAGAGTCACCTAATGAAGTTTGGATTTCTAGTATGGTTTGCTGCCTTAGTAGATCAATTTTTCTTAACCTTCTTGGATTGTTTTCGGCAACCCAAACATTTCCGTCAGGAGAGGGGCAAGCCATCATTCCTAGTGAAGTGTTGTATTCCGCTAAAAAATAAGATTTCGGTATAGCAGAGAACCTGTCTAAAAATGTAATTCTCTGATTATCAAAATTGAAAGCAAAAAGCTTTAAGCTGTTTTGAGCTTCAATGAGTGATACTGGTACTTGATTGGAAAGTGAAAAGGTCTGCTTCTCTGACCCTTTGTTATCATATTTTGTTATTCTTCCATCTGAAAAGCCGAGATAAAAATTATTTTGAAGATCAACCGAAAAGGCTGTAGGCGTTGAATTGATTTCAGGTGAAGATACATGCTTCCATTCTTGCCCAAAGAGTATGGACGGAAGTAGAATGAAACTAGTCTTTAAAAGTTTTAAGGAGAGCTTTTTTACCATCATATTCAAGATATGTACATTGATTCACCCATTCCCCTAAATTAAAGTAGGTAGAGTTATCGGACACACTTAATTCTAGTGGTAAGTGTCGGTGGCCATAGATATAGAGATCATGATGCTGTTCTTTCTCTATTTCTTGACTGTATATTAGAAGAGCTTCATAGTCAGTTTGTACTTCCTCTTTGTCAAATGTTCTACTACTAGCCGACCATTTCTGCGCAACCCAAACACCGACATCTGGATGAAGCCATCTAAACATCCACTGAAAAAAAAGATTTTTGAAGATGTATTTGAAAAATTTGTATTTGTTGTCACCTGGTCCTAATCCATCGCCATGCCCAACATAGAGGAGTTGATCTTTTACTTCAATTTGAACAGGATCTTTATGTATGATGACCCCAAGCTCTTTGCTTAAGTAGTCATTCATCCACATGTCATGGTTGCCTGTAAATAGATGTATAGGTATTCCCGCATCGGTGAGCTCTGCGAGCTTACCTTGTAATCTCACAAATCCTTTAGGGATGACTTTTTTGTACTCAAACCAGAAGTCAAATACGTCTCCAACTAAAAAAATGGCTGCCGCATCGACAACCATTTTATCTAACCATTGAATGATTTTTTTTTCTCTGACTAAGCTAGATGCTTCATCTGGGGCTCCAAGATGAAAATCACTAGCAAAGTAAATCTTCTTGTTTGCTGGTAGCTCCTTGTATGAGCCGATAAGCTCTGGGCTAACCGGCATCACTTATTCGCTTTTTTCTGCAGGTGTAGCTTCTTCTTGCTCCACGGCTTCCTTTACTTCGCTTTTAACCTTTTCAACAGAATCCGCTTCTTCTTCCTCTTTTACATTATTTGTAAATGCTTCGTAAGAAGTTTGATTGTCAAATGGTCTTTTTCCTATCAAGCCTTCAAGATCAGATTGGAAAATGATTTCCTTCTCAAGAAGTTCTTGAGCCAATAATTCAAGTTCTTTTTCCTTGTCTTTAAGGAGTTTCTTAGTTCTGTTATACGCACCTTCAATGAGTTTTTTTACTTCATTGTCGATCAATTCAGCGGTAGCTTCAGAATAAGGTTTTGTGAAATTGTAATCTTGCTGCTTAGAATCGTGGAACGAAATATTTCCTACTTTTTCATTCATCCCGTAAACGGAAACAATGCTATATGCCAGTTTGGTGATTCTTTCAAGATCACTTAGTGCTCCTGTAGAGATCTTACCGAAGATTAAGTCCTCAGCAGCTCTACCGCCGAGTGCCATACACATCTCATCCATCAACTGTTCTGTTTGATACAAGAACTGTTCTTTTGGTAAGTACTGAGCATAACCCAATGCAGCAACACCACGAGGGACGATACTTACTTTCACCAATGGATCGGCATGTTCTAAGAACCAGCCGGCTACAGCGTGACCAGCTTCATGATAAGCAACAATCTTTTTCTCCTCAGGAGAAATCAATTTATTTTTCTTTTCAAGACCTCCAATTACACGATCTACCGCGTCTTGAAAATCTTGCATGTCTACTTTCTTTTTATCTCTTCTTGCAGCGATTAGTGCAGCTTCATTACACACATTAGCAATTTCTGCTCCTGCAAATCCTGGAGTTTGAGCCGATAATTTTCTGGCATCCACATTTTCATCTAACTGCACTGGTTTTAAGTGCACTTTGAAAATGGCTTCTCTGCCATTAATATCTGGTTTGTCAATACTTATTTGACGATCAAATCTTCCTGGTCGTAATAATGCTGAATCTAAAACGTCTGGTCTGTTAGTTGCTGCCAAAATGATAACACCAGCATCAGTTGAGAAACCATCCATTTCTACCAAAAGGGAGTTTAATGTATTCTCACGTTCATCATTTGATCCAGGCATTTGGCCTCTACCTCTTGATCGTCCGATTGCATCAATTTCATCTATGAAGACGATACATGGAGCTTTTTCTTTTGCTTGTTTAAACAAATCTCTTACTCTAGCGGCTCCAACTCCCACAAACATTTCCACAAAGTCAGAACCTGATAAAGTGAAGAATGGAACGCCTGCTTCTCCAGCTACAGCCTTTGCAAGTAAAGTTTTACCAGTTCCTGGAGGACCTACTAACAATGCGCCTTTTGGAATTTTTCCACCAAGTTTGGTGAATTTCTCTGGTGTCTTTAGAAAATCAACAATCTCTCTAATTTCTTCTTTGGCTTCCTCAAGACCCGCCGCATCAGCGAAAGTGATTTTTACTTTGTTTTCTGCATCAAACAGTGAAGCTTTTGATTTACCAATATTAAATATCTGTCCGCCAGGGCCTCCGCCACCAGTCATTCTTCTCATTAAGAACCAAAAACCAAAAATGAGTAAGAACATAAAGCCCCAAGTAGATATGATATTTGTGTAATCAGATCTTGTTTCTTGTTTGTAATCGAATCGTTGATCCTCTGGTAATTTTGACATGATTTCATCAAAATCCTTATCAAACTTTTCAGGACTTAGTATTTCTACTTTATAGTGTGGCCCAGAATTATCCGAGCTCATCAAGCCTTTATTCTGCTCAAGTTCGATTTTGTATTTTGTATTGCTTAAAGCTTCTGGCTTTAGCGTAACCTCAACTATATCTTGATTTTTTATCAAAACAACTTTTTGCACATCATTGGCAAGCAGCATTTTTTCAAAAGAACGAGTTGTAGTAGATACAGCATTGCTCTCATTGCTGAAAAGTGTAATACCAATAACTAGGGCAAGCAGTCCACCTATTAACCAGCCTTGAAAGCCTTGTTTAGGTCTTGGATTTGATTTGTGATCTTTTCTTTTTTTATCGGGCATTTTTTTCTTTTTCCTAAATATTTCTAGCTAAACGGGACTCAATCAAACTTAGTTCTGATCAATGCGAGTTATCTCAGCATCTCCCCACAATTCTTCTAAACCGTAAAAAGTTCTTTTGTCCTTTTTGAATATATGAGCGACTACATCTACGTAATCTAGGAGAATCCACTCCTTATTTTCTTTACCTTCTCTTTTCCAAGGATTTTGTTTTGAATGTTTATGTATCTCTTCTTCCACAGCGTCGGAGATGGCATCTATTTGAGTGTCGGAATTTCCACTGCATAAGATAAAATAATCGGCAATAGCATGCTTTACATTCCTTAAGTCCATGACAACAACATCCATGGCCTTCTTGTTTAGCATCCCTTCTACCATCCACTCACTCAATTCTTTTGAATCTATACTCTTACTTGCCTGTTGCTCCACTTGTTTGCTTTACTATTATTTTTACCGCAAAATTACATTAATTCTATTGCATAAAATCTTTGCCAAACCCTTATTCTTAGGTAAAAAAATCCTTTTCCTGCCACAATGTCACTCAACTAATGAAGAGTTGATAGGATTAGCTAAAAAATCTAAAGAGCCAGAGGGATTTATTACTTACACAGACCATCAAAAGAGTGGTAGAGGTCAACGTGGAAATGCTTGGTTAGGCGAAGCAGGTAAGAATATCCTCATGTCTATCTTGTTAAGGCCTTCATTTGTAAGTCCTTCAAAACAGTTTTTATTGAACCTTATCACAGGCCTGGCAGTAATAGACGCATTGGAATCGTATCTACCTAAGGAGAATTTTTTGCTTAAGTGGCCGAACGATATCTACTTAAATGGAAAGAAAATCGGCGGAATCCTTATTGAGAGCAATTTGAAAGGAAGTAAACTAGAGTTTTCTGTAGTTGGCCTAGGATTAAATGTGAACCAAAGTGGATTCAGTTTAAGGACAGCTACATCACTTTTCCTGGAATCAGGAACTCAGCTTGCGAGAGAGGAGTTAATGGAAGACATTGTATCTAATTTGGAGAAATGGTATCTCAAACTGAAAAATGGAGATGTACAATTGATACAAAACAGCTATTTAGATAAGTTGATGTGGAAAGATCAATTAAGGATTTTTGGCATTGAAGGTCAAGAGATGCAAGGTATTATAAGAGGCATTGATATGTATGGCAAATTGAAGGTGGAAATAGGAGGAGAAGTACAATTGTTTAATATCAAGGAAATTCAATTTTTGAGATAACTATTTACTAAGTAACGAGTTACCTTTGCGCCGCAAAAGAGAATTTATAAGAATAGATTATATAAAATGACTGAAACAGTAGAAAAATTTAAGGTTAAAGACATTGCTTTAGCTGAGTATGGACGAAAAGAAATACAGCTTGCTGAAGCGGAAATGCCTGGATTGATGGCATTGAGAAAAGAGTTTGGTGCAAGCAAGCCACTAGCAGGTGCAAGAATTGCTGGTTGTTTACATATGACTATCCAAACTGCAGTTTTGATAGAGACATTGGTAGAGCTTGGAGCTGAGGTTTCATGGTCTTCATGTAATATCTTCTCAACACAAGATCATGCTGCTGCTGCTATTGCTGCTGCTGGAGTTCCTGTGTATGCATGGAAAGGGTTAAATGAAGAGGAGTTTGATTGGTGTATTGCACAAACGCTTTTTGCTTTTGAAGGTGGTAAACCTCTAAACTTGATTTTGGATGATGGTGGAGATTTGACCAACATGGTATTGGATAGACATCCTGAACTAGTAGACGATATTAGAGGTCTTTCTGAAGAGACGACAACAGGAGTTCACAGACTATACGAAAGAATGAAGAATGGTACTCTTCCAATGCCTGCTATCAATGTGAACGATTCTGTAACTAAGTCGAAATTCGATAATAAGTACGGTTGTAAAGAATCTTTGGTAGATGCAATAAGAAGGGCTACTGATATTATGCTTGCTGGAAAAGTAGCAGTTGTGGCTGGTTACGGTGATGTAGGAAAAGGATCTGCTGCTTCTTTAAGAGGAGCTGGTGTAAGAGTAATCGTTACTGAGATTGATCCAATTTGTGCGCTTCAAGCAGCAATGGATGGTTTTGAGGTGAAGAAAATGCTAGATGCAGTGCCAAGAGCAGATATTATTGTAACTACTACTGGTAACAAAGATATTATCAGAGGTGAGCATTTTAAAGCAATGAGAGATAAGGCTATAGTTTGTAACATTGGTCATTTTGATAATGAAATAGACATGGCTTGGTTGAAAGAAAATTACGGAGGTACGCATGTAGAGATCAAGCCACAAGTAGATCTTTATAACATTGATGGAAATGACATCATAGTATTAGCAGAAGGCAGATTAGTGAACTTAGGTTGTGCAACTGGTCATCCGTCATTCGTAATGTCTAACTCTTTCACGAACCAGACATTAGCTCAGATAGAACTTTGGGAAAATTATAAAAACTATGAGAATGGTGTTTATATGCTTCCCAAGATTTTGGATGAAAAAGTAGCAATGTTACACCTCGCTAAAATTGGGGTAGAACTTGATACATTGTCTCAAGATCAAGCAGAATACATTGGCGTGACGGTTGAAGGGCCATACAAGCCTGAGTATTACAGATATTAATCAGAACTCATTTTGATTTTGAAAAGCCCCAGTGATGGGGCTTTTTTTGTTTAACTCTCATTTGTCGTGCATCAAACATTTCTTAGGTTACTCTGTTATAGATGAACTTAATTTCACTTTATTTAGAACTAATCTAAGTAAGTGTCGTATATTGATGTATCTACATATAAATTGAGATAAACCATGACAGATCAAGTAGTAAATCCAGTTAGAAATAAGTACTCGGAAGCAAAAAAGGTAAGAGTGTTTGATGGAGAGTTTATGCCGCACATAGACTCCATGTACAATTTTGCTTATAGACTCACATTTGACGAAGATGAAGCAAAAGACTTAGTTCAGGATACTTACATGAAGGCATTTCGTTTTATCAATTCTTTTCAAGAAGGGACAAACGCAAAAGCATGGTTATACAGAATTCTCAAAAACAGTTTTATTAACGATTATAGAAAGAAAAGTAAGCAGCCTGCTAAAGTTGATTATCAGGAGGTGGAGCAATTCTATAATTCTGAAGATACACCAAGTAGTGCTACTGTAGACTTGAGGTTTGAGGCTACCAAGGACATGATTGGTGATGAAATTAGTAATGCTTTGAATTCATTAGCGATTGATTTTCGAACCGTCATTATTTTATGTGACTTGGAAGGTTTCAGTTATGAGGAAATGGCTAAAATATTGGACATTCCGATAGGTACAGTAAGATCGAGACTTCATAGAGCTAGAAATTTGCTGAGAGAAAAGCTGGATACATATGCTCACTCAATGGGCTACAATTAAAATTAGTTTGAACTTTTCGTAGTGATTATTCATTCAATAATTGTACTCAAAAACTCAATTTTTAGCAATGTCAAAATGTCCAGACTGTTCATGTAGTGATTTTGATAAGTGTTTGAATATTTTGAATCAAATGCTTGATAATGAAGCTTCTAAGGAACAAGAAGATTACTTCTACTCTCACATAGATGGTTGTATAGTTTGCTTTTCTCACTACAATGTAGAAAAGCAAATTAGGCAACTTCTAAAAACAAAACTTAGTAAACAGGCAGTTCCAAATTCTTTAGCCACTGAGATAAGAGCCAAAATAGTTTCCCAGTAGTCATACACTACTAAAATGTCTCCTCGACTCTATGTAATTTCGCGTCATGAAGGGCAAGGCTATCATCTTTTCAGCGCCATCAGGTGCTGGTAAAACAACTATCGTAAAACGACTTCTGGAGAAAATTCCCTCACTTGAGTTTTCTATTTCAGCAACTACTCGTCCTAAAAGATCTTTTGAGGTGCACGGGAAGGACTACTACTTTCATTCTTTCAAAGAGTTTGATGAAATGCGTGACAATGAGGACTTGTATGAATGGGAAGAGGTGTATGAAGATACTTACTACGGAACTTTAAAATCTGAGGTTGATCGTATTTGGAAGAGTGGAAATCATGTCATTTTTGATGTAGATGTCCAAGGAGGACTAAGATTAAAGAGGAAACTTGCTGAGGATGCTATAGCTATTTTCGTAAACGTAAAGAGTCCTGAGATCTTGAAGGAGAGATTGCAAAAGCGAAATACTGAAACAGAAGAAACACTGAACGAGCGTGTTAGCAAATCTATTGAGGAGATGAAAGAACAAGACAAGTTTGATCAGGTAGTTCTTAATGAAGATCTCGATCAAGCCGTGTCTGATGCAGTAAAAATCGTGAGAGACTTTATTGGATGATGAAAAGAGTAGGACTTTTTTTCGGCTCTTTTAATCCTATTCATATAGGGCATATGATCATAGCCAACTTGGTGAAAGAGACTACAGAGGTTAGTGAAGTTTGGTTTATTGTAAGTCCTCAAAATCCGTTTAAAAAGAACAAAAACTTACTGCATGAATTTGATCGTCTAGATATGGTAAGACAGGCGACTGCAGATGATTATTCCTTTCGAGTAAGCGATGTAGAGTTTAGTATGCCTAAGCCAAGTTACACTATTGATACATTGACAGTATTACAGGAAAAGCATCCTGATACCGAGTTCCATCTTATTATTGGTGGTGACAATCTAGTTTCTTTTCCGAGGTGGAAAAATCATGATCAAATTTTGGAACATTTTGGCCTGATCGTATATCCAAGGCCTAACTCGTCAGAATCAGATTTAAAGAATCATAAGAATGTCCAATTTATCTCTGCGCCTGAAATGGATATCTCTGCAACGTTGATTCGAAGCTTGATTAAAGGAGGAAAATCAATTAAATACCTTGTTCCAGATGCAGTGGCAACTCATATAGAAACGAAAGGATTCTTTCAATAACCTTTTAAATGGTCATAATGTCTTTTTCTTTTAGCTCAACGAGTTCATCGATTTTGACAGAGTAAGTATTGGTC
The DNA here is from genome assembly GCA_045106975.1 of Ekhidna sp. Classification (GTDB taxonomy): domain Bacteria; phylum Bacteroidota; class Bacteroidia; order Cytophagales; family Cyclobacteriaceae; genus Ekhidna. The sequence continues at coordinate 8,546 of JBGCFL010000160.1, forward strand.
AACTTCTGCACATCCTCCTCAGAATTTTTTATTAAATCTTCAGAAACACCGTCTAGTTTCTTTAGAGAGTCATTGGTTTCTTTACGAGCGTTTCTAATGCTTACTTTTCCAGCCTCTGCTTCTGACTTTACTTGTTTCATGAGCTGAAGTCTTCTTTCTTCAGTTAAAGCAGGAATATTGATTCTTATTTGCTCACCGTCATTTTGAGGATTGAATCCAAGGCCACTATTGATAATTGCTTTTTCAATTTCTTGAAGCATATTTTTCTCCCATGGTTTGATACTCAGTGTTCTTGCATCGGGAGTTGAAACAGATGCTACTTGATTCAGAGGAGTCATAGCACCGTAATAGTCAACAGAAACACTATCTAGCATGGCAGGCATTGCTTTTCCTGCTCTGATTTTCGCAAACTCAGCTTTGGTGTGGCTTACTGCCCCTTCCATCATTTCTTTGGCTGTATCTAGGTAAATCTCTATTTCTTCCATATCAAAAATTGTCTACTATTACTTAATTAGTGTGCCCACTTTTTCTCCGGCAATTAACTTACTCAGATTGCCTTTTTTATTCATATCAAAAACAATAATGGGTAAATTATTTTCTTGACACAAAGTAAAGGCAGTCATATCCATAATGCTCAATCCTTTTTCATAAGCTTCTTGAAAAGAAAGCTCTGAGTATTTTGTAGCAGTAGGATCTTTCTCAGGATCAGCTGTGTAAACCCCATCTACCCTTGTTCCTTTCAAAACAACATCTGCTTCTATCTCAATAGCTCTCAAACTAGCAGTTGAGTCTGTGGTGAAATAAGGATTGCCAATTCCTGCTCCAAAAATGACAACTCTTCCTTTTTCCAAATGCCTCATCGCCCTTCTTCGAATGAATGGCTCACATACTTGCTCCATTTTCAGTCCAGCCATCAATCGAGTATACATACCATGTTGCTCAAAAGTGCTTTGAAGTGCCATAGCATTGATAACTGTAGCCAACATGCCCATGTAATCTCCTTGCACTCGTTCTATCCCTGAAGACTCAGCCATCACACCCCTATAAATGTTACCACCACCTATTACCACTGCTACTTCTACTCCTTGATCTACCACAGCTTTAATTTCTTCCGCATATTGTGTCAATCTTTTTGAATCAATACCATGCTGTTCATCGCCCATTAGCGATTCGCCGCTTAGTTTCAGGAGTATTCTTTTGTAAGCCATTTAGTTATTAGTGGAAGGTTAAAATCAAGCAAATATAAAAGGATCGATAAGGATATTGGAAAGCAATGTTGAATTAAAATCAAGTATTTGAATCGGCATTAAAACAGAGTTTAAATTTTGACTTCATTTATTCTCTATAGCAAATAAGATAACTATTGTTTCCTGTGTTCCTCATTTTAAGAACGTTATTATTTATTTCATAAACTCACTTAGTAGTGTCTCGTGATACGAATAGGTCTGATAATGAGTTAGAAAAAAGACTTCCGTTTGATGTAGAAAAACCAAACAGCGAAAAAACATGATCATAGAGAAAGATTGAATCTCCTTTAATCCTTGCAGATGAGACCCAGTTAAGAGCAGAAGCTGAAAATAAGGAGTTATCCTTTTCATAAAAGCTTAATCTTGAGGGCTCCAGCTCACACGGGACATTTGAATCGTTTAGGAGGTATAACTTCCAATTATCTGTAATACTTGACTCTATATTTAGAGTATCAAAGGGTATGGGGCAATTTATAACATGATTTAATGTTTGCATCTCAGCAAAATCAATTCCATTGCAGTCATTGAGGATATTAAATCCAGATTTGACTATTGATCCATTTTCCAAAATGTGGATTGCATTTGATGGATTGCATAGAGCAAAGTTGTTTGGTACTTCATGACCAGCTGGATCGAAAGATGTGATCCATATACTATCGTTTATGTTGTGTAGTTGAAGTAGTGATTTTTTGTTTTCCGATACTTTACAAGTGCTACAGTCTTCAATAAGCATGCTCGGTATTGTAGTATCGCATGAGGAGACAATACATATTGCGAACCAAATGTAGGATGACGTTTCTCATGAGTTAAACTTAGTCTCAAAGATTTATTATTTCTAAAATAACGTTTCTTATTTGAAAAATTCTTAGTCATAAAAAAAGACATGCATGATTTATGCATGTCTTTTTTATTTTACTTATTGCACTTAATCCATTTTCAGCCTTAAGTTTCCATAACCTGAGTCAACTTTGATTCTTTTATTGGGATCGCCTTTCCCTATTTTTCCTTTATAGGTGGCGCTATTAGATTCTTTTACTCGATAACTAAATGTTACGTCTACATCTGAGGAAACTTTCAGGTCAGCAAAACTAAAACTGGCATCAATGTCAGCATTTATGTTTGGGGCAAGACCAATCTCGTAAGAACCAAATTTCCCATCAATGTCTACTAGAGTAAAGGAACTTGCTAATCTCTCGATTTGGAAGTCGCCGATATAACTACAGTCTAATTCTAAGCTACCAGTCAATTCCTCTATCTCAAACCCTGAGAAATGAACATCTGCATCAATTTTATGAGCTTTTTTAATCTCCATACTTCCATATTTACTTTCTAGCTCTAAGTCTTTAACATCGTCAATTTCAATATCTGAAAAACCCTGTGTGAGGTCAAGATTGTTTGCGGATTCTATTTCAAATTTGCTGTATTTTATAGTAAAGTCTCCATTGTCGACACTTCCAATACTCCCTTCTCCAAAAGACAGTTTTAGGTAAGTTTCGCCCTCCACATCACCTACTTTCATTGATCCATAAGCGACATTTATATCTAAGTCACCCAACCTATTACCCATAGATGTATCTCCAAATCTGTTTTTGATATTGAGAGGATTCTCTTCGGGCATATAAATAGTGTAATTCACTTCAAAGCCTTCTTCATTCTTCGTTTTCATATCATCTGACTCTGTCTCAAAGGAGATCTGCGAGTCACTTTCTCTTATTCTAATGTCAATACCATCTAGAATTCTTTGCGCACGCTCTTCATTTCTTCCCTTACCTATGATTTCCACCTTGATGCTGAATTCACTCTTTGCCCAAGTATTGACTTCTACATCACCAAATTTGTTTTCAATTTTAAGTGCAGTACTACTGCTTACTTGGTATGACTCTTCTACAAATTTTCTCTTTTCATCGTCTTCTCTTGCATTAGAGGCAAAGACTGTCATTACGAGAAGAAAGCTGAATGCGTATTTTATTGATTTTACCATTTTCATTTTATTATTTTTCGAGAAACTTACTGCGATACTTCAAAAACTGATATGCTCAAATTAAGTACTCAGTGATGGAGTAGTATTCTCGTTAATTTCTTTGTTTTCGTTTTTTATTTTTTCTAAAATTTCAAGTTGCTTGGTTAGAATATTAAGCCTAAGCTGAAGATTACTAACCATAGCATCTACCACCCGATCGTTGGAAGCATTTGTTTGGTAGGTCTCTTTTAATTCTAGATACATTGAATCTAATTGGTCTATGTCGGCCAAAAATTTTTCTTGATCTTGACTTGATAATTTCTTTGTGAGTTCTTGTTTTTTAAGACTGATAAGATTGATGTAATAATCTTCAGCTTGTTCAAATTCATCACTAAGCTCTGGACCAGCTACAGTTTGATTGTTTCGATCAAAAGCTAAATAAAGAGTAGAGGCCATAAATAGCATTGCCGCTACTTTCCATACCATCGATAAATATGACTTTCTCTTTCCTAGTTTTTTTTCTACGTCATTCCAAACTTGATCTGATGGCTCTCCATCATTAAAAGCTTCTTTATTTTCAATTATGAACTTTTCAAATTGATCACCCATAATTCACTTCTTTAGTTAAAATCGTTTTTAATTTATCTTTTGCTCTTTTATACTGCGATTTGGAAGTCGATTCCGTAATGCCCAGTATTTCACTTATCTCTTTATGGTCGTACCCTTCAAATAAATAAAGTGATATGACTGACCTGAATCCTGATGGTAACTCACTTATGGCCAACTTTATCGAATTAACTGAGTATTCAGGTTCAGGCCTGTCTGCCAAGTGATCATCAGCGACCTCAAGTAGATCGTCATCATCTACTAACATCAAATCCTTCTTGCTCTTTTGAACATGGTTTAACGCTTTGTTTACAACTATGCGTTTTAGCCAAGCGCCAAAAGCGGCATCTGCTCTATAACTGGATAAATTTTTAAAGGCGCTCGTAAAAGCTTCTTGTAATACATCTTCTGCTTCTGTCTGGCCACCAGTAATTCTTAGAGCCGTGTTAAACATCGCTTTATTGTACAGTTTGTATATTTCAAACTGTGCTGAGCGATCTTCATCTCGACATCTATCGATTAGGTTAGCATGAATATTTACCGTACTTGCTTCCAATTTATCAGGTTATTCGTGTTAAAGACTGTTCGGATATGTAGGGGTTGCATGTAGTAGTTAAATTTGAGTCGAAAGTTTCGAAAAATGAAAAAAATACTTGGATTGTTAGTCTTTATTTCTGGTTTGGCCATGGGGCAGGAGTTGGATTCTGTGGTTATTGATACTGTAAAAAAAGTCCCTAACTATTTTGGAGGTGTCTATCTCGAAACAGGGGCTAATCTAACCCCTCATCCTCCAGGTATTAACTTGGTTAGTTTCATAGGGGGTGGTATTCAATATAATAGGTGGTCAATAGGTTTTAGAGCTTATGATTTTCAAGGTACTATTGAGCGTTTTCTTATTTTTCCTAACATTTTTGAATTGGAATACCGATATGGGGGCGTTTTAACTTCTTTTGATGCAGTACAATCTAAGTGGATAAATGCTTCAGTGACAACTTCCTTTTACAAAGGAGATATGGTCTGGCGTGAAATTCTAAGGAGAGAGGATTTCCTACGGGGGAAGTTTAATTTATGGACTTTAGGGGCTAAAGTGGAGATGGTCAGATTGCGATTTTTAAGGCCATATATAAACGCAGGTTATCAACAAATGACTGGACTTGAACTTTCGGGAGTAGAAAATGATGAGTTTTCAGGATTTTTCTATGGAGTTGGCTTGCGTATTGGTTTTTTCAACCAATAACTAATTTACTGATAAGCATTTAGCTCTATTTCATTAGACTTGTACAATAATAAATTTGGAAATCGAATTTCTATGAAGAGTTATGTTAGGATAATTTTTGTATTGTTTGTCGCTTTACAGTTTTCAAATGTAAATGGGCAGAAAATATTTAAAGTATACGAAGAAGCGGAGGAAAGCTTTTACACGGAGAATTTCAATAAAGCGCTAGCTATATATAAATCCATTGTGGAGAATGATCCTGCTTATGAAGATGTTTCTTACAAAATTGAAATCTGTTCTCTTCTCACAGTGAAACAGTACAATTCGATGGATAAATTTTATGAGTTTGGGGAATCAAAATCTAAGTCAGATAAATTCTATTATTACTGGGAAGGTAGGATTTATATGTCCAACTATGAATTTGAAAAAGCAGTAGAGTCACTAAAGAAATTCATAAATCTTCCAGCAAAGAAAAGTGATGAAATAATTGCGGAAGCAAGAAGATGGATTGGCTGGGCTATAGCTGCAAGAAAATACATGGACAATCCAATGTTTTATGAGATACATTTATTAGATCAAGGTATCAATACAGAAAAGGCAGAGTTAAGTCCAGTTTTCTTCGCTGATAAGGAGGAATTGCTTTTCTTATCAAATAGAAATGATTCAAATCCTGAGGAATTTCAAATTTATCATACCACACATGTAGGAAATAGAGAATGGTCTGAACCTTCGCAGGTTCCTGGACTCGGAACATTTACTAGAGACAATGCCAATATTGAGGTAGTCGACGAAGATGGCCGTTTGTTTCAATTTAGAACTGATAAAGGAGGAGATCTATTTTATAGCGAGCCATCAGAAAAGCTAACAGGATGGAGAGCACCAGTTGAGTTTGATAGCAAAATAAGTTCCACACATCTGAGTTCTCATTTCTTCATTAATGAGCATGAAGACCGAATTATTTTCGCGAAAAATGTAGGGAGTAAGAAAAAGGAAAATCTTGACCTCTTTCAATCGTTCAGAAATCCAGAATCAGGCGATTGGAGTAAGCCGGCTCTGTTTGCAAGTTCAATTAACAGTGAATTTAACGAGGATAGCCCATATCTGAGCCCTGATGAGAAGACGCTATATTTTGCTTCGGATGGACACGAGACAATGGGCGGGTATGATGTCTTTAAGTCTACGTTTGACTCTGCGAGCCTAACATGGTCAGAGCCTATTAATATGGGGTTTCCAATCAATACACCAGATGATGAAAAACATTTCAAATTGAATGCAGATCAACAGTCTGGATACTTTACCTCTAATAGATTGAATACCTATGGTGATTTTGACATATTCTTTTTCTGGGACATTCATACCGTAAAGATTAATGGTCGAATTGTAAATCAAGAGACGGGAGAGTACTTGAAGGATGCTAAAATTTATTTTAGACCATATGAGTACTCTGATATGTATTTCGTCTCAGATCTAGATGCTAAAGGAAAGTACTCGACCACCATTACAGCTGATGATATTTTTAAAGTAGAAATCATAATGAAAGACGGAACAATTCATACCGAAGATTTCGAAATTCATGCAACAGGAGGAGTTGAAACTACCTACCTAAAAGACTTTTACATAGGAAAAGCTCCTCAAACTGAAGTTTCCAACTCAACTATTTCACAGAAGCCAGCAGCAACGAAAAAACAATCTGAAACTAGAAATTCAACAGATCAAGCAGAGAAGAGTGTAACCAAGAGAAAATCACTGCAAAAGGAAACGCAGATTAAAGACTTAGGAAATAAGTACCGTGCTGGGAATAGAGCAATTACTAGAAATATATACTTTGATTTTGGTAACACTAAAGTGAAAGATGAAAGTATTCCGACACTTAGTTCCATTGAAAAGCTATTGAAAGATAATCCAAATATGTCCATCGAAATTGCTGGGCATACAGATAGTATAGGAGATGCTGAGACTAATAAATGGGTCTCACAAGCAAGGGCAAATGCTGTCATGAAATGGCTGATCGAAAACGGCATATCAAAAGAGCGATTGAGAGCCAATGGATACGGCGAAGACTATCCGTTGGCGTCAAATGATGATGAAGAAGATGGCCGAGAACTCAATCGAAGAATTGAGATCGTCAGAAACTAGACCATAGTTTAATCAATTACATATATATTTAAGTGGAGACATTTCTCCATTAGAAGAATTCCCGATTTTCGGGTTTGACAAAATAAACAACAATGTATACCTCAATAATAGCAGGTCTTGGACATTATGTACCCGATAATGTTGTGACCAATGATGATTTGTCCAAGATAATGGACACCAATGATGAATGGATTACCGAGCGGACAGGTATCAAAGAAAGGAGATGGATAGACCCAAAAACGGGGGATAGTCCGTCTACTATGGGAACCAAGGCAGCACGAATGGCAATTGAAAATGCAGGTTTAGTCCCTGATGATATAGACTTTATTGTTTTTGCCACACTAAGTCCTGATATGTATTTCCCTGGCCCTGGGGTCATGGTGCAAGAGCAGTTAGGAATAAAGGAGATTGGAGCACTCGACGTAAGGAATCAATGTTCTGGGTTTGTCTATGGGCTGTCTGTTGCAGATCAGTTTGTGAAAACAGGAATGTATAAGAACGTACTTGTAATAGGTGCAGAAAATCACTCTGGAGGTTTAGAGAGGTCTGATCGAGGAAGACATGTGACTGTAATTTTTGGTGATGGAGCTGGAGCGGCAGTTATTCAGCGATGTGAAGAAGAGGGGAGAGGTATTCTGTCTACTCATTTGCATTCAGAAGGCCAGCATGCTAAAGAGCTGGCGCTGGAAGGTCCAAGCACTCAACGTTGGGTTCCTGAAATAATAGAAGCCAATGACCCTGAAGATCAAAGCTATTACCCTCACATGAATGGCAATTTTGTATTCAAACACGCAGTTACACGATTTATGGAGGTCATAGGAGAAGCCCTAATGACAAATAAGCATAAGCCAGAGGAAATTGATCTTTTGGTGCCCCATCAAGCCAATTTGAGGATTAGTCAATTTGTTCAAAGTAAGATGGGTTTATCTGATGATCAAGTTTATAATAACATCATGAGGTACGGAAATACTACAGCTGCATCTATTCCTATAGCTATGAGTGAAGCTTGGCAGGAGGGAAAAATTAAGAAAGGAGATCTCGTCTGTTTAGCGGCATTTGGTAGTGGATTTACATGGGCTTCAGCTTTAATTCGGTGGTAGAGTAAAAAAGCCAATTATTCTTATTGGACAAATCATAGTGTTTCATCGACATAATTAGTGTTTTCATTTCTAAAATATAATTATTTGATGAACTTGTATAATTATAATAATTTATTCATTGGAATAGTTAAATTTGTTCTTGTCTAAAGAACATTAAACCACAAAATACTAAAATGATGAGCTTATTAAATTCACTTTTTGGATCGAAAAATTCAGATAAATTGAAACTTACAAAAGATGTGAGTGGCGATTGGTTAGTGAAAAGAGGTTCAACTATTCTATACATTGGATCAAAAGATAAATGCGAGACTTATCTAAGTCATGCTATGTAATACCTAAACCAACCTAACAGGAAAAACAATGCAGAAATGCATTGTTTTTTTGTGCTTATATTTTTTATTGAATTATTTTAATAAAAAATATAATTATAATGCAACATTATAATTATATCTCCGTTTATTATCTAATAAGTACAATTTATTCTTCTAAATATTACATTATATGAATATTTTAAATTTATTTTCCAGCAAGCGAGACAATAACAGTATCAAGTTGGCCAAATCAAAGAAAGGGGATGATTGGGTAGTGAAAAAAGGCTACAGCATACTTTATATAGGCAGCAAAGAAAAGTGCAAGACCTTTATGGAGCATAGTCTTACAGCATAGCTATGGATTGTGTATTATTGAGGCACTGCTATTTGGTAGATTGCCTCAGTAATCACACCTTCATTCGACCAAGGAATAAAATGATTTTCACCATCCATCATTTTAATAGTAAGTAGTGAGTCATCTAGCATTTCTTCTGCGAATAGAGCATTGTCAGCAGGGACTAACCAATCTTCTGTTCCTTGAATAACAATGCTTTGCGTTTGTATGTCTTTCCATTTTGGAACCATTTTCAACAACTCGTTTTTCAAAGAAATTATTTCCTCATTGCTTACTCCAATTTCTGTTGGAACAAATATTTTACCGATTCTCGACTTAAAAATTTCTCTGAACCATTCCTTCTTTTCAAGATCTGGATTTATAGATGGCGCTACGAAAATGAGTCCATCGAAATGGGATGGATAATCCATAGCTAAGCGTGCTATTACGGGCCCTCCGAGAGAATGACCTATCAATATGATTTTTTTATGATCAAATTGCTCAATGACTTTATTTATTAATTGGGACTGAATCTTCAGTGATGGCTCAGCATTGCCGAAATCTGATTTACCATAACCAGGACGATCAATGGCAAGTACGTCAGCAACAGATAATAAGCTATCCGATTTAAAGTAATCAATGAAAGCATTCCATGAGCCAGGCGAACCATGAATGAAAACAACTAATGCTTCTTTTTTTTGGTTAGTAAATGCATAATGTATGTTTCTACCTCCAATTAATAAATCATCAAACAAAGGCTTAACTGATAGATCGTCAAATTCTTTAAGTGCGTCTTCATCTGATATTCGAAATTCAATGCATGCTCGAGGAATAAAAAGAAGAATGATCAAAAACGAAATTCCTTTAAGAAAATTAATATAGGTGCGTTTAGAGAGCATAAATTTATATTTGCGGCTATGTCAAAAGGAGTTTCATCTACAGATTTTAAATTTAAGGCTCAAACAGGTAAATACACGGGTAAAGTTCGTGAGGTCTACGAATTTGGAGACAAGTTAGCCATGGTGGCTACTGATCGTATTTCTGCTTTCGACGTTGTTCTACCCAAGCCTATACCCTACAAGGGTCAAGTATTGAATCAGCTTGCTGCCAAATTTCTGGACATGACAAAGGAGATCGTTCCAAACTGGGTGGACTCAACTCCGCACCCAAACGTAACATTCGGTAAAAGATGTGATCCTTTCAAGGTGGAAATGGTAATTAGAGGCTACTTGACAGGTCACGCGTGGAGAGAATATAAGGAAGGAAAGAGAGTCCTTTGCGGAGTGAATATGCCAGATGGAATGAAGGAAAATGAAAAATTCCCCAAGCCCATTATTACACCAACAACTAAAGCGGACCATGGACATGATGAGGACATTTCGCGTGAAGAAATACTAAAACAGGGAATAGTTGCAGAGAAGGACTATTTGCAGTTGGAGGACTATACAAGAAAACTTTTTGAAAAAGGAACAGAGATAGCTGCAGGGAGAGATTTGATTTTGGTAGACACCAAATATGAGTTTGGTAAGTTTAATGATGAAATCTATTTGATTGATGAGGTGCACACTCCAGATTCAAGTAGATATTTTTATGCAAATACTTATCAAGAGCTTTTGAGTAAAAATGAATCACAAAGACAGCTTTCAAAGGAATTTGTGAGACAATGGTTGATTTCTCAAGGCTTTCAAGGCAAGGAAGGTCAAGAAATTCCAGAAATGGATGAAGAACGAATTGGACTAATTTCTGATAGATACATTGAACTTTATGAGAACATCTCTGGTGAAAAGTTTGTTAAGGACAATTACACCAATAAATTAGCCGAAATAAAAGACAGCATATCCAAAACCGTAGAAGAATATGGAAATTAAAGTAGATAAATACGAGAATTATTCAATTGCAAAAATCAGTGACGAAAAAGTAGACTCTGCATTGTCTGCAGATCTAAAGTCGGAGTTTATGACACTTCATCAAGATGGTGTTAGAAACTTAATTCTGGATATGAGTGACGTTAAATACGTAGATTCAAGCGGATTGAGTGCGCTTTTGGTAGGCAATAGATCATTTACAGCAGAGGGGGCATTTGTGCTTTATGGAGTTACAGATCATGTAATGAAGTTGATTACGATAAGTCAAATTGATAAAGTAATGACAGTAGTAGCAGGTAAAGAAGAGGCGGTTGACTTTGTTTTTATGTCTACTATAGAAAAAGGGTCAGGTTCGGCTGAATAAGCTTGAATTTTGAATTACTCATACTCGGGTCAAATTCGGCTGCCTTTGCACATCGAAGGCACCATACTTCCCAGCTCCTCAAAGTTCAAGGGCAGCATTTCCTGATAGACTGTGGTGAGGGGACGCAGCTTCTTCTGAGGCGAAACAAAGTCAAGATTTCCAAAGTAGATTATATTTTTATTTCGCATCTACATGGGGATCACTATTTTGGTTTGATTGGCCTGCTTTCAACAATGCACCTATTTGGAAGAAAAAAGGATTTGCTGCTTGTAGGACCCCCAGGTCTTTTGGAGATTATTTCTCTTCAGTTTAAATACTCAGAGACGGCTCTTAATTTCAAAATCAATTTTATAGAGTTTACTCCCGAGGTTTCAGAGGTCGTTTTTGAAACAGAACGACTTACTGTAACGACCATTCCAATGGATCATAGAGTGCCTTGTTCTGGATTTCTTTTCAAAGAGAAGCCTAAGAAGAGAAGAATTAATAGGAGAGTACTACCGGATTTAGAGCTCTCCAATATTGAGATAGTAAAATTGAAGAATGGAGAGGATATCTTAAATGATGATGGGACTGTAAAGCACGAAAATAAATTATTGACACTAGAGCCTCATCCTGCTTACAGCTATGCATTTTGCTCAGATACTCGATATAAAAAGGAACTTGAAGATGTCGTAAGAGGGGTTGATTTACTTTATCATGAATCGACTTTTGCCAGCGATATGACAGACAGGGCTGCAACCACTTTTCATACAACTGCGGAACAAGCTGCTCAGTTTGCGAAAAATGCAGAGGTGAAGAAGTTGATTCTTGGTCATTTTTCTGCTAGATATGATGATTTGGATATCATATTGAAAGAAGCGCGAGCTATCTACCCAGAGGCAGAACTAGCAATAGAAGGGACAAAGTTCGAAGTAGATGGAAAATAGAAAACAGATATTGTTCATTGTTTTGGCAGCCATATTTCTCACCAATGCCATTCTAGCAGAGCTGATAGGGGTCAAAATATTCTCCATGGAGTCCACATTGGGTTTGACTCCTGCTAATATTAATATCCTTGACTATACACTAGATTTTAACCTCACTGCAGGAGTGATGATTTGGCCTGTTGTCTTTATTACAACAGACATTATCAACGAGTATTTTGGGAAGAAGGGAGTGAAAAAAATCAGTTTCATCGCTATTGGATGTATTAGTTACGCATTTTTAATGATTTTTTTAGTCACGAAATTAAGTCCTGCAGACTTTTGGATGGATGTAAATAATGCAGATGATGAAGGTAATTACTTCAATATGAATTTTGCATTCAATAAAATTTACACTCAAGGCTTAGGGATCATTGTAGGCTCCATTATCGCTTTCCTTATAGGTCAATTATTAGATGTCATAGTTTTTCAAAAGCTCCGAAAGGTAACGGGTGAAAAAATGATTTGGTTACGAGCAACTGGTTCAACTCTTATTTCACAACTGATAGACAGCTTTGTAGTGTTAGCCATTGCCTTTTATATCCTTGCACCCTCAGAAAGTCGTTGGGATTTTTCTCAGGTGTTATCAGTGGGGAGTATTAATTACATCTATAAATTCATGATAGCAATTCTGCTCACCCCTTTAATTTATTTGGGTCATTACTTCATTGATCAATACCTAGGAAAAGAAAAAGCAGAAAAAATCAAAAGCGAAGCTGCCGATAGTAGTTTTTAATGACAATTATCTCTAGTAAAATATGAAATAGGCTAAATTGAAGTTTAAATCTGAACTCAATCCATGCGATTTCTATTTCTTTCCATTATCACGATAGTAGCCTATTCTTGTTCTCAAAAGACGCCATTCGACTTTGTCGATCCATTCATAGGGACAGGAGGACATGGTCATACTTTTCCTGGAGCTACTCGCCCATTTGGCATGGTACAGCTTAGTCCAGATACCAGACTCACGGGATGGGATGGCTGCTCTGGTTACCATTATTCGGACTCTATAATTTATGGTCTTAGTCACACGCACTTGAGTGGCACGGGCGTTTCAGATTATGGGGATATTCTACTGATGCCATATACAGGAGAAACTCATTTTAATAATGGTGAAGATGGAAGTGAAGGTTATTCTTCATTTTTTAATAAATCGTCTGAACAAGCAAAACCAGGTTACTACAAAGTGAGATTAGAAGATGATAAAATCGATGTAGAGTTAACTTCATCGGATCGTGTAGGATTTCATAGATACTCTTTTAAGGGTGAGAAAGATCGAAGATTGGTGATTGATTTAGATCATCGGGATGAGGTAATCAGTTCCGATTTGATTCAAGTAAATGAGTATGAATTGCAGGGACACAGACATAGTAAAGCATGGGCAGAAAAGCAGTACGTTTTTTTCTCCATCATCTTTGATCAACCCATTGTGGGTTTCGAAATGAATGCGGAGGCTAAAGGAAAAAAAGCGGCACTTTATTTTGGGAAAGGAAAATCATTGAAAGTAAAAGTAGCGCTCTCGGCAGTGGATGAAGATGGTGCATTAGCAAATAGGGAAGAAATAGATCACTGGAATTTTGGCTTCATAAAAGAGCAAAGCAAGCAGATTTGGAATGATCAATTGCAGAAAGTTGAAGTAGAAGGAGGTAGGGATAAGCAGAAAAGGGTCTTTTATACCGCCTTATATCATACCATGATTGCACCTAATTTGTATCATGATGAGGATGGTCGGTATAGAGGAACTGATCTTGAGGTTCACGTAGACAACAGCTCTACTAATTATACTGTTTTTTCCCTTTGGGACACGTATAGAAGTGCCCATCCTCTCTATACCATCTTAGAGCAAGATCGTACTAACGATTTCATCAATACCTTTCTGCATCAGTATAAAGAAGGAGGCCGGTTGCCCATGTGGGAGCTAGCGGGCAATTACACCGGGTGCATGATTGGTTATCACGCTGTGCCAGTCATTTCAGATGCTTTTATGAAAGGAATAAAAGACTATGATCAAGACTTAGCTTTGGAGTCAATGATCCATAGTTCATTGCAAGATCGATTGGGAATAGGTGACTTTCGATCCAACGGATATATTCCATCGGATGCTGAGGCAGAGAGTGTTTCAAAAACGCTAGAGTATGCTTACGATGATTGGACCATTGCTGAAATGGCCAACAAGATGGGCAAGACTGACATTGCAAAAACGTATTATGCGCGAGCTCAGAATTATAAAAATGTATTTGATCTATCTACAGGATTTATGAGGGCTAGGAACAACAATCGATGGTCATACCCATTCGAGCCTGCTGAAGTCAACTTCCACTACACCGAAGCAAATTCCTGGCAGTACAGTTACTATGTGCCTCAAGATGTGGAAACATGGATAGAGATGCTCGGTGGTGATGATAAAGCAGAGCAAAAGCTGGATGATATTTTCAACGCTAGCTCAGAAACAGTAGGAAGAGATCAAGCAGACATTACTGGTTTGATTGGTCAGTACGCTCATGGAAATGAACCAAGTCATCACATTCCATATCTATACAATTTTGTAGGAGCACCTCACAAGACTCAAAAATTGGTTCGTCAAATTATGAACACATTGTACGACGATCAGCCAGATGGATTGTCGGGAAATGAAGACTGTGGTCAAATGTCAGCTTGGTTGGTGATGAGTGCAATGGGTTTTTACCCAGTCACCCCTGGAAGTGTGGATTACATTTTAGGTAGTCCATGGTTTGATAAAGTGACTTTGAACTTGGAGAATGGCAATCAATTTAAAGTTGATGCGAAAAATAATTCAGAGGAAAATATTTATGTATCATCACTCCAATTGAATGATCAAGAATATACTAAATCATTCATCCAGCATCAAGATATAATGAAAGGAGGTAAATTAATTTTTGAGATGACCTCTAAGCCTTCTGACTTTGGAATAAAAAAAAGAGATCGACCATCATCTAAAATAGACGTGGAGGAAATTGCTATTCCGGCGTTGGAATCTGGAGATAAAGCCTTCCTCAATCAGACGGAGGTTGTCCTTTCTACTCCAACTACCGACGCTAAAATTTATTATTCTTACTCCGAATCTGATAATGGATTTTTATACGATTCCCCATTTTCAATCAACGAATCAACAAATCTATATGTATGGGCAGAGAAGGATGGAAACACGAGTCTGAAAGGGAAGAGTGAATTTTTTAAAATACCGCAGAATAAAAAAATTGAAATTGCCACTGAATATGCAAATCATTACACTGCTGGTGGTGATGTGGCTTTAATTGATTTCATACGAGGAAAAGAAGACTTCAGAACAGGAACTTGGCAAGGATATGAGGGAGTAAATCTAGAAGCTATTGTAGAATTAGAAAGCCTTCAACCGATCAATGAAGTAAAAATAGGCTTTCTGCAAGATGAGAACGCATGGATTTTTATGCCTTTAGAAGTTTCTATTTACAGCTCTATGGACGGTGAAAGTTTTGAGTTTGTGGAAACAGTCACAAACGATGTTCCATACACTCAGAAAGGTGTAGTGTTAAAGGATTTTGAAACGAAGAAGCGATTCAAAACGAAATACTTAAAAATTGTAGCTAAAAACAGAGGCGTTTGCCCACCTGATCATAAAGGTGCAGGAGGTAAGTCTTGGATTTTTGCAGACGAAATTGTCATCAACTAATAAAATGAGTTCACGAAGAAAATTTCTTAAGAATACCGTTGCGGCTACTGCAGGAATAGGTTTGGTCGGAACAGCTTGCGCAGAGCAGAAGCCACAAGAGCAACTACGCTCAACCACGCCAAAAGTGATTAGTACATGGAATCATGGCATACAAGCTAATGAAGAAGCCATGAAAGTAATGCAGGCAGGCGGTTCGGCACTAGATGGTGCTGAAAAGGGCGTGATGGTGATTGAAGCTGATCCTAAAAATACCTCTGTTGGAATAGGGGGCGCACCAGACCGTGACGGGAATGTCACATTGGATGCGTGCATTATGGATCATTTAGGAAATGCTGGCTCGGTATCGTTTCTTCAGAACATCAAGCACCCCATTGCTGTAGCCAGAAAGGTGATGGAAGAAACCCCTCATGTGATGTTAGCAGGAGAAGGAGCAAAACGATTTGCGCTAGATCAAGGATTTGTTGAGGAAGATTTGATGACAGAATCCTCAAGAAAAGCGTGGGAAGAATGGAGAAAAACTTCGGATTACGCTCCTGTGATAAATGTGGAAAATCATGATACCATTGGCATGATCTGTCAAGACGCAAAAGGAAATTTGTCAGGGTCATGCACAACGAGTGGGTTAGCCTATAAAATGCATGGACGAGTGGGTGATTCGCCGGTGATAGGTGCAGGCCTTTTTGTGGATAATGATTATGGAGCAGCAGTGGCAACAGGAATGGGAGAACTGATGCTTAAAACTGTTGGATCTTTTTTAGTGGTAGAGTTAATCCGACAAGGAATGACTGCTCAAGAAGCTTGCGAAGCAGCAGTACAACGAATAGTAGACAAAATGCCAGACTACAAAGATTTTCAAGTAGGCTATTTAGCGATGGACAAAGCTGGAAATACAGGAGCGTATGCCATTCATAAATGGTTTAACTATGCGGAGATGACCAACGGAAAGAATGAATTGATTGATTCTAAAGCATTGCTAAATGACTAAGCAAAATTATGGAGCGTCCATGTTTTACATGGTGCTACTTTTCTTTACATGGGGCTTTTTAACCGAACTAGATGGTGCCTTAATTCCCTATCTTAAAGGCCTTTTTGAATTGAGTAATTTTCAGGCCGCATTAGTTCAGTTCGCTTTTTTTATTGCTTTTTTCTGTGTGAGCCTTCCTTCTTCTTGGTTGCTCAATAAGATCGGTTATCATCGAGGGATCATTGTGGGCTTGATCGTGATGGCTATAGGTAGTTGGCTATTCTACCCTGCTTCAGCATTGATATCTTACCCATTTTTCTTGGGAGCGATTTTCGTATTGGCTTCAGGAGTCACTTTACTACAAGTAGCAGCCAATCCGTATGTAGCACGATTGGGTGTGCCAGAAAAAGCATCCAATCGGCTCAATTTAGCACAAGGCTTTAATAGCATTGCGAAAATGATTGCTCCGCTCGCGGGTAGCTATTTTATTCTTAGGGGATTGGCTGGCTTATCAGCGGATCAGCA
Source organism: Ekhidna sp. (assembly GCA_045106975.1). GTDB lineage: Bacteria > Bacteroidota > Bacteroidia > Cytophagales > Cyclobacteriaceae > Ekhidna. The sequence continues at coordinate 25,806 of JBGCFL010000160.1, forward strand.
AGCTCAGGCGGTTCAGACCCCCTATTTGATTTTAGGTGGATTGCTGTTGATTCTCTCGATCATATTTATGTTTCTGAAACTTCCGGAAGTAGTGGAGGTGCCAGATGTTGCTGAGGAAAAGGAAAGCAAAAGCATTTGGAGGGAGTCACATTTAGTCAAAGGTGCTGTTGCCATTTTCTTGTATGTAGGAGCAGAAGTCACAATTGCTTCTTTTTTAGTTATTTATTTAAGTGAAAATATTTTTCCAACGCTTGCTGAGTATCAATCTTACATTGTTGGACTATCTGAAGAGAAAGATCAAATAGCAAAATTCAGAGAAGTAGGAGCGCGTTATTTACCTTTCTACTGGGGTGGTTTAATGGTTGGGAGGCTACTTGGCGCTTATATTCTGAAATATGTTTCAAGTCATAAATTGTTAACCGTATCAGCAATGATCTGCATAGCTTTAATGATTGCATTCAACTTTAGTGGAGGATATATAGCGATGTGGTTGCTCATTGCATCCGGCTTGTTTTTGTCCATTATGTGGAGCAATATTTTCACGTTGGCGATTGCTGATTTAGGTGGTCAAACAAGTAAAGGTTCGGGTATTTTGATTGCAGCCATTGTTGGCGGAGCATTAGTGCCGCCATTGCAAGGATTGTTAGCAGATAGTTCTTTTGGACTACACAATTCGTTTATGATCACCATTCTTTGTTTTGCCTACATTGCATGGTATGGATATAGAGGATATAAGATTAGCAAATGAAGAATTACATCGGGATAGATATCGGAGGAACAAACACGACCATTGGTTTGGTCTCAGAGCAAGGCAAAATTCAAGATCAGGCTCAGTTGAAAATTGCAGACTTTTCCACTGACCCAATCGAAGTTTTCATTCAAGAATTATTCAATCAGATTAAGCAATTAAAGACTAAGAATGGTTGCGAAATTGAAGGAGTAGGAATTGGAGCTCCCAATGGAAATTTTCACAATGGCACTATTGAGCTTGCTCCAAACATGCCTTGGAAAGCAATTCACCCTATTGCGGAACCACTTCAAGAGTTACTCGGTTGCCCTGTGGTTTTAACCAATGATGCTAACGCAGGAGCACTGGGGGAAAAACAGTTCGGGGTAGCCAAAGGGATGAATGACTTCATTTTCATTACCCTTGGAACAGGGCTAGGGAGTGGCATTATGTCTGCAGGACAGATTGTTTACGGACATGATGGGTTCGCAGGTGAAATGGGACATTCAATTGTAGTGCCAAATGGAAGAGGATGTACTTGTGGGAGGAGGGGGTGCTTAGAGGCCTATGTATCACTTCGAGGAGTGAAAGAAACTTATCGTGATTTAGGAGGGAGGGAAGATTTGACTCCCAAACAGATTACAGAGCAAGCATTTAGAGGGGGTCAGATTTGTAAAGAAGTATATGCTAAAACAGGCGAGTGGCTAGGTTTGAAATTAGCTGATGCGGCTACATACACCAGTCCAGAAGCTTATATCTTTTTTGGAGGCATTGCTGAAGCAAGTAATCTTTTCTTTCCCACTTTGAAAGATACGATGGAAGCCAATATTCATAATCTGTACAGAGACAAGATAAAATTGATGAAGTCAGGACTTCCGCTGAATGATGCAGCTGTGCTAGGGGCTGCTGCTCTTATTATGAACTAATTTCTTTTATAACTATAAAAATAGTTGTATAATTATAATTATAGTTATAGTATTGTGTCATGAAGGAATTGACCAAAGCGGAGGAACAACTAATGCAGTCCCTCTGGACATTAAAAAAAGCTTATTTGAAAGACATTGTGGAGCAGTACCCTGAACCACGTCCAGCTTACACTACCATTTCCACGGTTGTCAATGTTTTGGTAAAAAAGAAATTTATAGGATTTGAAACTCATGGTAAATCACGTGAGTATTTTCCATTGCTCTCAAAGGAAAAATATACTCAGCAGTCTATGAAAGGTTTGATGAGTAGTTTTTTTGATAATTCGGCTAGTCAATTTGCTTCATTCTTTGCAAGCCAGAAAGAGCTATCAGTGGAAGAGCTACAAGAAATTAGAAAATTGATTGACGATCAAATAAAAGAAAGAAAGTCATGATAGACTTGATTGTATACTCTATCAAAGTGCTAGCTATTCATGGCTTATTATACCTCTTCTATTGGCTTTTTCTTAAGAATACGCTTCGCCATCATGCGAATAGATTATTTCTACTATCTAGCCTATGCTTGGCTTTTGTTATTCCTCTCATAGAACTACCTGAGGCAGAAAAAATGCCTCTTATTTCCGAAAATGAGCTAGTGATTACCTGGCTCTCAACTCCAGTACTGGATTATGAGGTAGTGATGAATCCTATTATAAGTAAAGAACCATCGGCAACTTCCTATTGGTTTCTTCTTCCACTGGTATATCTAGGAATGACCATTTTCCTAATAGTCCGATCTATCATTTCACTCATAATGATCAATAGATTGAAGATACATTCTGTTGCTATTAAAAAGAATTGGTTCAAATTATTTAAGACTACACATTCTCGTCCATTTAGTTTTTTTTCAAATGTTTTTATACCCGAGTCATTGTTTGGCTCTAGTGATTTTGATCAGATTCTAGCGCATGAATGTGTTCATGTAAAGCAACGCCACTCAGTGGATCGGTTGCTTATGGATTTCGCTGTTTCGCTGTTTTGGTTCAATCCCTTCATTTACTTGTATCGAAATGCGCTCATCGAAATTCACGAATATCAAGCTGATGAAACGGTGGTTAATAAGTTCAAGGATCCTATTCGCTATCAAGAGATTCTATTCTCGCAATTGCAGACGCCACAGTATTCTGGTATGGTGAGTCATTTCAATGTTTCAACAATAAAAAAACGCATTGTGATGATGAACAAACAAAAAAAGAAGTCAAGGTGGATTTACTTTATAGTGGCACCTCTGACATTGGCAATGATTTTCGCTTTTTCAAGCAAGAGTGCCATGAAACCTATTGAGCTTATAAGTGCAGAAATGGCAGGGGTGATAGAACCTGATGATTTTAAATTTCCGAAGATTAACTTCTATCAAGCGGATTATCAGCCGTCTATTTTGCCGCTAAGAAATTCGAAGAAAATTCGAATGACCTCTGGTTATGGAATGCGAATGCATCCTATATATCAGGTAAGAAAAATGCACATGGGTATTGATTTTTCATGTCCTATTGGGACGGAAGTACTTGCAGCAGCAGATGGGCTAGTTGAGGAAGTGAAAGTCACCTCTAATGGTTATGGAAAACGGATTACAATAAAGCATGGCAATGAATACAGAACAAAGTATTCTCAGCTTTCTGACTTTAAAGTGCAGAAAGGAGACTTAGTGAAAAAGGGACAAGTAATAGCCCTGTCTGGAAACTCTGGTGCTTCTACAGCGCCTCATCTGCACTATGAAATAATGGATAATGCAGGAAAGCATATTGACCCAAAACCATTTATTAAAGATTATAAGTTTATGGTAAGTACTGTAGAGAAACCTTCTTTGGAAAATAGTGGAGATGCAGATGACCTAAGAGCTAAGAACGAGGAGCTTAAAAAGGTAGCAGAAAGGGAAGAAATTGAATCAGGCTTTCTCAGATCGAAAGATGAGAAAGTGAAACTGAATGCTGAGAAGCTAAGAAAAGAAAATGAGGAGAAAAGGAAAATTGAAGAAAGGGAGAATAAGAAAAATAGTTTTCAAGATGAAAAACAAGAACCTCAACTGATAAAAGAAGAGATATTTGGATCTATTGAAGGTTCGAACAAACCTCTTTTCGTAATCAATGGAAAAGTAAAAAGAAAAGGAGATGTTGATAATCTGGTTGCATCAAACATAGAACTTGTGAAGGTCTTGAAGGATAAGAAAGCCTTTGATAAATATGGGAAGGCTGGTGAGAATGGAGTTGTAGAAATTACTATAAAGGAGAAGAAAAAAAGTAAGCAAAAGAAAAAAGCAAAAAATAAGCAAGAAGCTTTCAAAGTCATTATTGATCCTGGTCATGGAGGTAAAGATTCAGGTGAAGCTTACTCAAATGATTTGTACGAAAAAGACTTAGTGCTAGCGATTGCTGAAAAAGTTAAGGATCAGTTTAGCGAGCAAGGTGAGATTGAGATTGTCTTAACAAGAGACAATGATCAGTTTGTGTCATTAAATGAGAGGAAATCAAGTGCAGAAAATGCAGACCTTTTTATTAGCCTCCATTCACAAGACTATAAAGATCATTTCGGCGGTTCAGTTGTTCTTATGTATAGTAATGAGAATTACTACTATGATCGTTCAAAACAGATTGCTATTGTTTTGAACGATGAATTTAATGACTTAAATGAAGGTGAATGTTCTTTAGCTTCATTCTCTTCAGACAAAGAACAAGAAGGGGGTTATTGGCTCATGAAGAACTTAGAGGTACCAGCAGTGCTAGTACAGTTTGGTCTTGAAAAAGGAGAAGAATTTGCTATGGACGAATCTGCTATAGCATCTCTAATTGCTAGAAGCATTAGAATAGCAGCTTTTTAATACTATTTCAAAAGCAACATTCACTTATCCCAATAGGACTTTCCTATAGGGATTTTGTATTTACAATAGATATTTTTTAATGCGAATAAAAGAACAATAAGAGCTTTAATAATTATAGTTATAATTTCATTACCTTGTTGTGAAGATTTTACCACCGTTGAAAAAAATTATTCTTCTCTTATTTGTACTCTGTACTGTTTTGTCAATCTATGGACAAAGTTCAGATAGTTTGCTCAATGTGCTTGAGAGCGAAGAGGTAGAAACTAATAGGATTGATGTCTTACATCAACTCTTGTTAGATATATGGTTGAATTATCCTGAGCAGGCTATGGCTTATGGAGAGGAAGCATTAGAAATATCACGATTACAGAATGACTCTTTCAATATATCTACGTCCCTTAGATTGATTGCAGGAGTTCATTACTATAAAGGAGATTATGATCAATCTCTGGATTTCAATTTGAGGGCTTTAGAGATTGCTTTATTAATTCCAGACTCATCATTGATCAATAATGGATATAATAATATTGGCCTGCTTTACTATGATTTAGGTAGCTATCAAACAGCGCTAGAGTACTTGCTAAAAAGCCTTGCTATGAAGAAGAAGATAAAGCAA
>JBGCFL010000161.1:0-14042 GCA_045106975.1 Ekhidna sp.
AGATTATTTTTCAGGAAATGAAATGGACAAGCGTTCAAAATCTATCACATTAGAAAAAAAGTATACGGATGATTACTTCAATATCATTTCATTTCAAGAAGAGGGCATTGTAACAGGACCTCCAATTAATGATTTCATCGAGGCGATGGAAAAATATCAATTATTCCATATTGAGATTTTCACTGCCTTAGCAGGAAAGCAAGAAGAACTTCTAAATCAGCGATTGGCAGAAAATCAATTCTATGCAGAAATTGAGCATCGTCCCAATTTTATATTTACTCGGAAGTTTGGTCCTAGCTGGGATAATTTTACAATAGGATTTTATTCAGATATGCATGACTTTGCTGGGCCTGATGTCTCTTTTGAAAAAGAGGATGCAGCCGCAAAAAAAGCTGGTTTTGAAGGTGTGAACTATATTGGAAGTTACTTACGTTCACTTCTAGCAGAACATCATGATACCTTAGCTTGGAAGGTAGATTAAAAAAATTCACACCAACAATTAATTCAAATTCATATGAAAATTGATTTAAAATACAAAGGAGACGAAGAATTTACGTCAACCAATGAAAATGGGAATATTGCTGAAGTTGATATGCGAGCTGCAGAATTAAAGCAATATCAATCTCCTACAGAGCTACTTCTTTCAGCCGTAGGATCATGTGCCGCAGTGGAGATTGTTTCCATGATAAAGAAAAGAAGAAAAACATTCGTTGACTTAAAAGCTGAAATAAGTGGAGAACGAAGGGATGAACACCCAAGAGGCTTTACAAAAATTCATCTGAAGTACACCATCTTCTCTCCAGATCTTACTGAGGAAGAAGCGGAAAGAATCGTTGATTTATCAACTACCAAATATTGCTCCGCTGCTGGCTCACTAAGTGCAGAACAGACACATTCGTTTGAAATAGTGAGATAGATTATTTAGAGCATGAATGATCAATTAAAAATAGCACTAGCTCAAATCGCCCCAGTCTGGCTAAACAGAGAAAAGACAATAGAGAAAACATTGGATTACACTGCAATGGCAGCCGGTGAAAATGCTGAATTGGTTGTCTTTGGAGAAGCAATTCTTCCAGGATATCCATTTTGGATAGACAGGACCAATGGAGCCGAATTCAATTCTAAAGTTCAAAAAGAAATTCATGCACATTATATGGATCAGGCTGTCTCTATTGAGGAAGGTCATCTAAATCAGCTTTGTAAATTGGCCAAGCAAAAGAAAATTGCTATTTATCTAGGTTCCATTGAAAGACCTCAGGATCGTGGTGGACACAGTCTGTATTGCTCTATGATCTATGTTAATCAACAAGGAGAAATTAAATCTGTACACAGAAAATTAATGCCAACCTATGAAGAACGACTCTCTTGGAGCCCTGGTGATGGACATGGGTTAGTTACACATTCCCTTCCTCCTTTCACAGTGGGAGGACTAAACTGTTGGGAAAATTGGATGCCAATGGCTAGAGCAGCGATGTATGCTCAAGGAGAAGACCTTCATATATCCATTTGGCCTGGAAATAAAAGAAATACAGAGAGATTAATTCCTATGATAGCAATGGAGAGCCGTTCCTATGTTGCTGGAGTGTCTGGTTTGTTTGGACTAAATGATATTCCTGATAGCTTTCCTCATACAGACTTAATGAAAAAGAATACCAAAGAGTCATTGGCAAACGGAGGAACATGTCTTGCTGCACCTGACGGAAGCTGGGTCATTGAACCATTTATTGATGAAGAAAGACTAGCCACAGCTGTCATTGATCATCAAATGGTGAGAGAGGAACGTCAGAATTTCGATCCATCAGGTCATTACTCAAGACCAGATATTTTAAAACTAACCGTAAATAAGGAAAGGCAATCAGTGATAAATTATAAATAAGCTAGATTCTTATTTTTAATATCTAGTCATTTTACTTAGATGCTTATGCGATTTTACCATAATCTAATAGCCAAGCTGATATCTCTATTATTGTATAGTAAAAGAAACAGCTATGGTATTTACAACAATATTCTCATTCGTTCTTCTCGCCGCATTTTTGATCACAGAAAAAGTGTGGATGTCCAGAAGGAAAAGATTAGGGTAATACTTGTAGAAATGGTTTTCCGTTTACTTATGTGATTGGAAACATTTCTACATTTATTTTTGACCCTAAATGAAATACATTCTCTCTACTATCCTGATCACCATCTCCCTGATGGTTCAAAGTCAAAATTTTCTTTCTTGGAAATTTAATGACCGATATTTCTCTCTTTCCGCTGGAACAGGTTCTGCTACCTATTTTGGTGAACTCAACTACGACAATAAACTCAATAAAAATTTATCTCAGTTAAACGTTGGTATTGAGGCCAGGCTATTAAATAGGCTTGGAGCGCGACTTGAGGCCACATACTTTACTATTGATGGCAGTGACCGTTCTGCTCCCGATAGCACTTTTCAGAGACAAAGAAACCTTTCATTCAATTCCCGAAATTTTCAGGTTCAACTAAATACCATTCATTATTTAAAAAAATACCAAGGAGACTATTACCGCAGGTGGATATTTGATCCCTACATTATGACAGGAGTTGGGTTTTTAAATTTCACGCCTACAGCTGACCTAAACGATGAAACATTTCTTTTGAGAGAAGCACAAACTGAGGGAGTAGATTACAAAAAATGGGCAGTCACTATTCCAGCTGGGATTGGAGCAAAATTTAAGATTAATGACTTCACCAATGTGAATTTTGAAATTGCCTATAATTTCACTTTTACAGACTACTTGGATGATGTTTCAAAAAACTATGCGACAGAGTTTTCGAACTCCGTATCTGAATTTTTAAGCAACAGAAAAGATGAAATTGGAGTAGTCAATCCTGAGATTTACGATGCTATGGTCGCAGGATCTCAAAGAGGAGATTCATCCAATAGGGATGGATATCTTCTCATCAGTATAAAAGCTGAATTCTTTATACCCCCAAATCTATTCGGCAGTAAGAATTGATTTTTAGGAGAAAAAATTCTTGATATGATCTATCACATAATCAAGCTCCCTCTCTGTTAATCCTGTACCCGAGGGCAGACAAATTACTTTTTCGTAAAGGCCTTCTGATACTCCATTCGAAACGGAATCAAACTCTTCAAAAATGGGTTGCCTGTGCATTGGCCTCCAAAGACGCCTTGTTTCAATATTTCTGTTCTCTAAAAAAGTAATTAGATCATTAATATCTATATCTTCTTTTACAATTGGAGTAGTAAGCCACCTATTGCAAAATTCATTTCTCTTCTCCTCTGGAAATTCAAACAATTCAGACAAGTGCGATCGATAGTAATTAAATATTATTCTTTTCTTCTTCACAAAAGAATCCAACTTACCAATCTGAACAACGCCAATTCCAGCCAACACATTACTCATTCGGTAGTTATAGCCTACGTCTTTGTGATAGTAATCTGACTTCCCACTATTCGCTTGAGTTGATAAAAGCAACCCCTTTTCATACCCCTGTTCGTTTGTAATTAAAGCCCCTCCTCCACTGGTGGTAATAATCTTGTTTCCATTGAAAGATAAAATGCCATAATCTCCAAAAGCGCCTAATGGAATATTATCACTAGTTGATCCTAAAGCTTCTGCAGCATCTTCAATTAAAAGAATTTGATATTCATCGCAAATGTTTCTCAGCCTTTTTATTTCAGCAGGTACTCCGTATAAATGGGTAACAATTAAAGCTTGAGGCTTAGAAGCCGTACTCCTCAAATATTCTTCAAGTAAATCAGGATCTACGTTCCAACTCTTCTCTTCACTATCGATAAAAATGGGTATTGCTCCTTGGTATAAAATCACATTAGCACTCGCCACAAAAGTCAATGTGCTTACAAGCACTTTATCATCCCTACCGATCTTTGCGAGAATCAGTGAGAGATGAAGTGCTGATGTCCCTGAGTTAAGCGCTAGAACTCTTTTATCTGAATACAATCGCTCCAAATCCTTTTCAAAATAATTGATTGTTGGCCCAACAGTAGAAACCCATCCCTCACTCATCACTTTGACAAGTTCTTCCTTCTCTTCTTCTCCTACATTAGGAGGAGATAAGTAAATTCTATCATTTTTCACCTTTTTGATGCGTACTCTTTAAATGTGATGATATGACTATTTTCAAATCTAGAATTCTTAAATCTAAATACCTCAATACATGTTTTAACTAATATCTTCAGATCCATCAAAATGGAAACACTTCTTGCATAGAAAACATCTAGTTTCATTCTCTGCTCCCAATCAATTCGATTTCTTCCTTTCACTTGTGCCAGCCCTGTAATTCCTGGTTTGACATTATGCCTGTTTTTTTCCTCGCTATTATAGTAAGGTAAATATTCTACCAACAAAGGTCTAGGACCAACAAAAGACATTTCTCCTCTCAACACGTTGATGAGTTGTGGTAACTCATCCAGAGAAGTCTTTCTGACGAAGTGACCAATGGATGACAATTGATCTTCATTAAAAACACTTCCATCATTCACATCTTTCATTGATCTGAATTTAAGAATCAAAAAAACATGCTCATTCAATCCCACTCTTTTTTGAACAAAAAAAGGTTTCCCATTAAAGTGGACACTCAAAACAATCAACAATAAAATCAACAATGGAGAAAAGGTAAATAATAGAACCAAAGCAAAAGTTTTATCAAATGCTGGCTTTATTATTCTTTTATACATTTTTCTTTCAACCATCCATCGCTAAAATAGGCATTGCCCCAATTATTTGATATTTTTCATCTGCCAAATAATTAAGCGAAATCAATCAGCATGAAGACGTTCCGATTTGTACTCTCATTTGCCATCACTTTGGCTTTAGGTGTTACCCTCAATTCTAAAATTGAGAGCGTTCCTCCTCTTGGGAAATTCTTGAGTCCCTTTCATGGTTTTTGGCAAAATGCTGAAAACAGTGCAATTGATCTTAGCCCAGAAATTGATCAATCATTTTTATCCGAAAATGTAAATATTCACTTCGATGAATTGATGATTCCGCATATTTCAGCAGCTACTGAAAAAGATCTTTTCTTTTCTCAAGGGTATATCACAGCCTACCATCGATTATGGCAAATGGAATTTCAATTATTAGCTGCTGACGGTAGAATATCTGAAGTCCTTGGTGAACAAGCAATCACATTTGATAGAAGCCAAAGAAGAATTGGCTTAAGATTTGGAGCTCAAAACTCTGAGGAAGCTTTTAAAAAAGAAGAACCAGAAATCTACGAATTGATTCAATCCTATTCTGAAGGAGTGAATGCCTATATCGAATCGCTTGATTACAAAGATTACCCAATCGAGTATAAGCTATTAGATTACAAACCTGAGCCATGGACACCATATAAGTGCTTTCTGCTCATTTCCAATATGAATAACATGCTTTCTAGAGGAGAGCGTGACTTAGAACACACGAATGCATTAAAATTATGGGGAAGAGACATATTTGAAGTGCTATACCCTGAAAGACCAGACGTGGTGGATCCTGTTATCCCAAAAGGGACAGCATTTGACTTTGATCCTATTACTGTTGAGAAGCCAACTGTTCAATTTCCTCTTGAATTCACAGATCCTGTTATTGAAAAACCAGACCCAAATAATGGAAGTAACAGCTTTGTTGTTAATGGAACAAAAACAGCTAACGGTAAAGTAATACTCACCAACGAACCAGACCTAAGCCTGAATCAGCCAAGTATTTGGTATGTCATGCAAATGAGTGCTCCAGGTTTCAATAGCATGGGAGCTACACTACCAGGAGGTCCTGGAATCGTTATAGGATTTAATGACTCCATTGCTTGGGGAAACACCAATGCAAAAAGAGACCTAGTAGATTGGTATTATATAGAATTTAAAAACAACAAAAGGGATGAATATAAATACAATGGAAATTGGGTTCCTACTAAAAAAGTCATTGAGAAATTTGAAGTAAAGAACGGCAGTACATTCTATGACACAATCATTTATACGCATCATGGCCCTGTTGTGTATGATAGAAATTTTAATGGAAGCAAAACGGATGTCACCAATCTTGCGATGAAATGGACTGCTCATGATGCTTCGAAAGAATTAAAAGCAATCTATATGGGCAACAAAGCAGCTAATTATGAAGAATGGGTAGAAGCTTTCAGTAATTTTTCAGGCCCTCCGCAAAATTATTCATTCGCTTCAGTCAATGGTGATATAGCTCTTTGGGTTAATGGAAAATTTCCTGTGAAATGGGAAGAACAAGGGAAATTTCTAATGGATGGAAGTAACATAGACCATGAATGGAAAGAGTTTATGCCACAATCACACAACCTTCATGTGCTGAACCCACCTCAAGGTTTTGTTTCTTCTGCTAATCAACATGCAGCAGATTCTATTTATCCGTATTATCAATATGACTACAGTTTTGAACATTATAGGGGAAGAAGAATTAATGATAGATTAAGGATTTTAGACAATATCAAAGTAGAGGATATGATGAAATTGCAACATGACAACTTCAGCTATAATGCATCAGAAACATTACCCATGATGCTTGATAGTCTCGACTCTGCCTCTTTTACTGATCTGGAGAGAGAGTATTATACATTATTAACTGATTGGGATTATTTCAGTAACCCTGAACTTAAAGCTCCATCCGTTTATCAAACTTGGTGGAGATCTCTGAACAGCAAATTGTGGGATGAAATTGACAGTAGTGAGGTAAGGTTGTATCGTCCTAATTCGTACAACACAACATATATTCTGAAAAATAACCCTGACTTTGAAATGATTGATAACAAATCCACAGATACAAAGGAAACTGCAGGCGATTTATTTAGAATCACTTTCAAGGAAACCATTGCAGAATTAGAGGAATATCTTTCAACGGAAGGTAACTCGCTTGAATGGTTTCAATTTAAGAATACAACAATCAAACACATACTCAGACTTGATCCATTCAGCAAAGGACAAGTAAAAATTGGTGGTTATAGTTCTATCGTCAATGCAGCTTCATCGAGTCATGGACCATCTTGGAGAATGGTTGTGGAACTGGGAGATGGAGAAGTCAATGCTTGGGGGGTTTACCCAGGAAGTCAATCTGGAAACCCTGGAAACCCTAACTATGGACACATGATCGATGATTGGGCTTCAGGAGAATACAATAAGCTCTTATTCGAGAAAGACCTTAATTCATCTCACGAAAAAATTCAGTACTCAGTCACACTAAAACCTACGAAATGAAATTACTAATTAGACTTATAGCCATTGGTGTTCTTACTTATTTCATTTCACCATTATCATTTTGGTGGATTGCAATGATCATTTCATTCGCAGTTTGTTATGTATCTCCCTCATCAGGACTGAATGCTTTTGTCGCTGGGTTTCTTGGAGTAGGCCTAGTCTGGATTGGGCAATCATGGAGAATGGACGTTGCTAATGAATCCAACTTCTCCAATGTAATAGTAGAATTGTTTCCTATCAACGAATCATTCTATTTAATACTAGTCACAGGACTTGTAGGTGGATTAGCTGGAGGATTCAGTGCCTTATCAGGTACTTCTTTCAGACAGCTTTTTTTAAAGGAAAAGAAAAGGAGTTTATACAATTAATTTTGAGCCACTAACACTCCACTCGCCACAAATGAGATCTGATCTCTCATAGATTCATCATATTCTAATCCTCCATCTTCTGCATAATGCTTAGCTACATCTTCTTCTAGCATTTCTTTGAAGGCTACACCCTCTAGTATTACTTCCTTACCGCTTATATTCTTAGGGACAAAGAATCCATAATCTTTAAAGGTGATACGAACTGAAGCACCATCTTCATTTTTAAGGGTCATCCAACACCCTTTCATCTGACAAACTTCTTCTACCACACCTTTCACCTTAAAAGTGCTTTCATTTTCATCTACTGATGCCAACAAAGTGGATAGGTTCTCAACCTTCTCTGAAGATATCTCATTTCCAAAAGACTGATACTGCTTCTCAGGAGTATTACAACTTACAACCAACGCTGCGAAAAGAGCTATATAAAATATTTTCATAGTTCAAAATTAAGCAAGAAAAAAGACGTAACAAATATGATCGAAAATCAATAGTAACAAATTTATTATTTTATTCATAACTGTTTATTAATCAATCAATTAAACAGATATAAAGATAATTAAAACTAATTTAATTAGGTATGTGTAATTTTAATGACAATTGACTACATTTGAATCATCATTAAAACAAAAGAGCTATGAAAAGAAAATTATTAACCTTACTAATTGTGATTGGTGGATTTGCTATGAGCGCATGCCAAGAAGATTCCACAATGGATGAATTGATTCAAGACACTGAGCTTAATACAGCAATGGATCCTGATGATGATAAAGATGAAAAAAACGAAGGGTCACCTGGTTCGAACTAAAATGAATATTAAAGAATAACTCACCCTTCAATAAGTCCCATTCACCGAAAATCTTACATAGTTTTTCGGTGTTTTTTTGTACTTTTGTACACAGTTCAGTTATTAGGAATGAAGAATAAAATTTTACTTTTACTTTTATTTATTTTTTCTTTCAGCGCACTCGCGAATGATTACAAAGCAGCTTTGGATAGTGTGTCATCACTGTTTGGTAAAGACAATGAAAAAGCTAAAACACACCTACTAGATTTAAAGTCATCGTATGACTCTAAAGGGAACTCATATTGGCTAAGCAAGTCAAATTATTTTTTAGGCTATCTATATAGAGAAAATCAAGAATTTGGAAAAGCCATCATTCATTACTTAGAGGCGATTAGATATGCGGAAAAAGGAGGCTTTGAAAGTGCTGAAAAAGACATTATCTCAATACATAACAGATGTGGTATCATATTTAGAAAATTCAAGGCCTTTGAACTATCAGAAAAATACTACGATAAGGGCATATTAATGGCTTCAGAAGGAGAATATAATGACCTATTGATTTTACTCAAGTACAACTATGCCGGTCTTTTAAGAGAAACTGACCAACTTAAAAAAGCGAAAAATGTGTTAAGTTCCACGATACCCGCCCTTGAAAAGGGCTCAGATGATTATTTTGACTTTAAAAACAGGTTAGCACTTACACACTATGATATGGGGCAGTTTGATAAAGCAATTGTTATATATAATGAAATAGCGGCTGAGGTTTCTCCCTCTAATTATCTTCTTGGGTATTCCTATCACAACCTAGCCAAAGCCTACAAAGCGATAAGCGATTTCAATAATTCTGAAAAATTTTATCTTTTGGCCATTGAAGTGAAAAAAAATAAAGAATCATATTCTTCACTTTATGGATATGCTGAACTGATGATTAAAGTAGGAAGAATAGAAGAATCCTTAAAGTATTTTAAGCTTGCGAATATTTTAGTTAACGAAAAAGATCCTGAAAGCTTCAAAATTTACAAAGTACAAGCTGACCTTCATTATAATCTAGAAAACTACGAACTAGCAAAAAAATATGAAGACCTGTATTCAAAAAATCTCAATGATTTTCTATTAATTCAGCAAGAATTACAGGAGATTGATCGTCAACTAAATCTCAATCTAATCACAAAACGTTATTTTGATGAGGTCAGTAAACAAGAAAGAATAGCTTCAATTCTACTGTATTCAAGACTGATATCTGGTAGTCTATTGATATTACTTCTTACTTCAATTGGTTATAATCAATATGAGAAGATAAGGGTTAGAAAAAATATTGAGAAACAGCTCTCACAACTAGAAATGCTTGATTAAGTAGATTAGCTTTTATCTTTTATTTTTAATTCTTTCTTAAGCATTTTGACCATACTCTTCTGACGGTCATACATTAAAATCAGCTTTTGTTTCTGCTCATTCGTTTCTCTTATCAAGAAACCTACTAGTTCATCCAATTCCTCCGTTTCATAGGATAAGGTATTTTCTAAACGCAGTTTTATCAGCAATTCAGTGATTCTATTTTCTAGATTGACACTAGATGGCGCAACTTTACCTGAGGTTACAACCTCTTCCTTCCAGATAGTGCCCTCACCCGTCATTAACCATTCAGAATTCAGCTTATCATATCTATCAAATATTTTTTCCAATAAATCAAAGCTAGGCTTACTTCGTCTGCCTTTTACAATATTGAAAATTACTGCTGCATTTGTATCAACGCTTTCCGCAAAAGCGCTAGGGTTCATACCTAAAACATTGATGAAGTGGTGGAGTCGGTCATTTACCATACTTTAAAAATAACGAATTTAAGAGTAACTCAATAAAAAAGGACTGCACATTGTGCAATCCTTCATCATTAAGAACCAGCTATGGTAATAGATACTCACTATCTATTTTTCTAAAGTAGTCCATTGAACAGTCCTGACAAAGTAATTGTTCTTTTTTATTATCAAATGATAAAACAAAATAGTTATTCGCAATAAACGGCAAACTATTTTGATTAAAAAAACCATTCAAAAACTAGATGAAACTAATCTTACGTATCTACCGAGCTTTCTCACTTATAAACTTGGTTACCTAAAAGACGTTTTAGTGTTTTTACGTTAGTCTTAGATACATAATAATCTAACTTCACAACACATTAATTTTTCAAAAAAAATGAAGGACACATACTACAATAAGGAAGACTTAAAGAAATTTGGTGAAATAACAGAATGGAAAAAGGAACTAGGGGATAAGTTTTTTGATTATTATGGAAATGTATTCAAAGAGGACGCTCTAACAGCGAGAGAAAAATCTCTAATTGCATTAGCTGTCTCTCACGCAGTTCACTGTCCCTATTGCATAGAATCCTACACAAAAGATTGTCTTAAAAAAGGAGTAGATGAAGAACAAATGATGGAAGCTGTACATGTAGCTGCCGCGATAAAGAGTGGTGCTACACTAGTACATGGTGTACAGATGATGAATGAGGTGAATGATAAATTAATGTGAAATGATAAAATCATTAAAGAAGAGGGAACATAAACTAAGTACCCCTGAAGGTCAAATTGAAGTATTAGATGACGTAGAGACTATAAATATAGAATCCTTTGATAGTAAGATGACTCGCATTGGTCACTCTCCATTAAAGCCAACAAGAATTGACATACTTCAGGTGAATGTTGGTAAAATGTGTAACCAAGTCTGCACTCACTGTCATGTAGATGCTGGACCAGACAGAAAGGAAATTATGACAAAAGAGACGATGCAGCAATGCATTGATGCTCTGAAAGACACGGATATCTCAACGGTAGATCTTACAGGTGGTGCCCCTGAAATGAATCCTCATTTTAGGTGGTTTGTAGAAGAATTGAGTGCTCTAGGAAAGCAAGTTATTGTTCGCTGCAACCTTACCATTATTCTGGCAAATCCTAGGTATCATGATCTCCCAGAGTTTTTCAAAAAGCATAACATAAATGTAGTTTCCAGTCTACCCTATTTCACAGCCAAACGTACAGATGCACAAAGAGGCGATGGCGTTTTTGACAAATCCATTCAAGCATTACAAATGCTAAATAAAGTAGGGTATGGAATAGAAGGATCTGATTTAAAACTAGACTTAGTTTATAACCCCGCAGGAGCATTCTTACCCGGAGATCAACTAGCATTAGAATCTCAATTCAAGAAAAAGCTTTTGGAATACGATATCGTTTTCAATGAGCTTTTTGCTATCACAAACCTGCCTGTTAGTCGATTTTTAGAATACTTAGTTAAATCTGAAAAGTATCAAGACTACATGGATGAATTAGTTAATGCATTCAATCCAATAGCTGCTGAGGGTGTAATGTGTAGAAATACCGTAAGCGTGGGTTGGGATGGATATCTTTATGATTGTGATTTTAATCAAATGTTAGAGCTAAAAGTAAACGCCCCTGATCATATAAGTCAGTTTAATTTAGATGCTTTAACAAAAAGAGATATCATTGTGAATCAACACTGCTATGGCTGCACCGCTGGATCTGGATCTAGTTGTGGTGGCACCACAGCATAACATTGTAGAATGACCAAGCAAAAGATACGTATTGGCGGAGTTCCTGAGCATTTCAATTTACCTGTACATCTAGCCATAGATGAGGGACACTTCTCCGATTTAAACATTGATGTTGAATGGGTTGACTTCCCTGGTGGAACCGGCTATATGACACAAGCCTTGAGGGAAGGTGAATGTGACCTATGCATTTTACTTACCGAAGGTGTTGTTACCGATATTCTTAACGGTAATCCATCGAAAATTGTAAGTGGTTATGTGAAAACATCATTAACCTGGGGCATTCATACACAAGAGGACAACCCACTAAAAGATCATGAACATGTCTTCGATAAAAAAATTGCCATAAGCAGGCTTGGCTCAGGATCTCATCTGATGCCTATAGTAGATGCTCTATTAAGGGACAAAACAATAGATCCTTCTCAGTTTGTCCCTATCAAAAATATAGATGGGGCTATTACTTCGCTTAATGAAAAAGAGACAGAAGTTTTCTATTGGGAAAAATTCACGACAAAACCTTATTTAGCTTCTGGCAAAATGAAACGCATTGGAGAGTTCATATCCCCATGGCCCTGTTTCGTTATAGCTGCCACCAATGAAATAATTGAATCTCAACCTGAACTAGTATCATCAATACTAAAGGTAATACAGAGTTCTTGTTCTCGTTTCATGAAATCAAAAGAGGCAATAAGCTTAGTTGAAAAACGATTCAACATTGAATCAAAAGATGCTGCAAGATGGTATCATAGCACGGAATGGAACACGAATGGATGGGTTAGCAACAAAATGCTTGAAGGTGTTCTCTACACATTAAAGGAAGCCGAAATTGTGGATCAAGAAGTCACTCTCACCAATGTTATTTGGAAAAGAAATCGAAAAGCATGAAATTTCTTACAATGCAAAAAAAGCCACTCACCTAGAGGCGAATGACTTGCTACGAATTGGTAGTATATATGAAGAGGAATTAATTTCTATTATCAAGTAAGTAAGCGTTAAAACTTCTTCCATTCACTTTAGTATACTTGGCATCTATATCGTCTCTCACTTTTATTCCCTTTATATCAAAATCACCTCTTGAATTCATGTATTTGATATTTAGAGATTCTTCAAAAACGGCATTCATAAAACTTACACCTTCATCAAATTCTGTATACTTGAATGTAGCGTCATCATCAAATCGTGTGTTAGCGAAGTTGGCTTTTTCATCAAATTCCGCATATTTGAAAGTAGATTTTCTTTCGAACTGAGTTCCTTCAAAATCAGCCATTCTATCAAAGTCTGAATACTTAAACATGGCATTCCTATTAAAATCACAATCCATAAATCGAACGTCTTTGTCAAAGTTTGCAATAAAAGTATAACCAGATTTTTCTTGATGAATGTAGGCTAAAACATCATCTTCAAAAGTGCAATTAATGAAAGAAATGGATACACCAATTGATTCATTAACTGTATTGCTATTTCCATTATTCCACCATTTAGATCTTTCCGGAAGGTCAGGCAGTTTTTCATCCATATATGTGAAATCAAGGACACCTTTAATCGTCACATTCTCATAAGAAATATTTTTACCATCCTTTATATCTTTCATTATCTCACTTGCACTAACATTCTCTTGAGCAAATGCCCTAGCCGAGAAAAGTCCAATAAAAAGAAGAATTCCAATTCTGCATTTAGTTGATAATGATTTTGATGCTGTCATAGTTGTATTTTTCAGAGCGTATACCTAATAGATGTCTTTAAGGCTAAAAAGTTGCACGAACGATATAAATACTTTGATTTTCGAAGATGGTTACATCATATTTCAATATTTAAGATCGACTTACATACTAGCTAGTGTAGCTTAGCACTAATATTCTATCAGATATAGAACTTCAAATTAAACCACCAGCTCGGGATTCGAATAAGATAGGTTTAGTGTAGGAAGTGGGGGCGATGTTGCACAGAATGAATATCTGATGATTTTACAAAGTCAATAATTTAATTCTATCATGAACTTAACAACTGTATCTTCTAAGTGGCTTAGTGAGAATCTAGAGGATCCTGATCTGATTATTCTTGATGCCAGCGAAAAATCCAACGTATCTAACCTCAAGTCAGAATTTCCGGACTTACAGATACCAA
>JBGCFL010000162.1:0-10189 GCA_045106975.1 Ekhidna sp.
ATTCCCCCATGTCGCGGGACTATCTTCATTGTAAATCAATTCCATAGATAGCATAAATTCCATGTCAGCAAAAGATGAATTGAGAGGTAAGTCTTTATAAACACCTGTGACAAGCAGTTGCGCAGATGTGTTGATTTGAACACGCTCACCTATTGGGTTTTTACCTGCAAAAAGTAGTTTGGATAACGATTCTGATAACAAGATTGATTCACTACTTTCCAATGAAGGCTGGCCTGCCACCATTTCTAGCGTCAGCATTTCTGGAGCGTCTTCAGAAAAGAAATAGCCTAGTCTTTCTAGTGATTGTTTTCCAACAGTTAATACTAATGTTCTATTTCGATAAAAAGTCATAGCCACTTTTTCAAAGAGGGTTGGATAAGTATCCTTTAGATGTTGTCCAAGTTTGCTTACTAGCGAACTGTTGACTTGTATTTTACCATCCTCGGTATCTTTCCTTAGAACCTGAACAAGGTTATCATAATTCTTGTGATACTGATTAAAGGTAAGCTCATCGTGAATCCATAGACCGATGAGAATGGCTACCGTCATACCCATGGCAAGGCCACCAATATTAATAGCTGAAAAAACTTTATTCTTGATTAGAATACGGTAACTGATTTTGAAATTGTGCTTGATCATAGTCGGAATAATTGAGTTTGACTTAAAAAATTTGAAAGCGAATGGGCGGAGGTAATGGAAGACCTGATACCAGTAATTGATTTTCGCTCTTCTCAATGATTTCTTTTCTATAGTCCTGAAGAATTTTTCATCGAGATCGCCTAGAACCTCCTCCACTAGTTCATTTTTGAGAAAAAGTAAGAGAAATTTCTCTGCAAGAATCGGTGGGCGATGTTCGCTCACTCGAATGAGAAGTTGAGATTGCTTCCTGCAAATGCTGGAAATTGATTCCAAAGAGACATTTTAAGGTCTCGAGAAATTTCTAAGGCCTTTTGCCCCTGAGCAGTAATGGTGTAGATACGCTTACGCCTTCCACCACGTTCGGCGGTGGAATCACCCATCTTTGATTCAACAAAGCCTTTATCTTCTATCCTACTCAGCGTAGAATGTACTGCACCAATTGAGACAACTCTTTTTGTTTGCGTTTCAAATTCTTCGGCAATATTGAAAGCGTATGCCTCTTTTTTCAATATGCCCACAATCAACAAGATGGTCTCTTCGAAATCTCCTAGTTTACTTTCTTTCATAGTTAAATACTAAATTGTAGAACAAATATACGGAGCAATTAAATATATGTTCTACATTTTAGTATTTAATTAAAATTAGAGATTCTAAATAACATTAAAAAGAGCCTTCAAAAGGTTAAGCATAAAAAAAGCGACTCTTCTCAGAGTCGCTTAATGTTCCGAAACTACCCGGAACCGCCTTAGTTAACCTTTACAAATTTTTGAGTCGATTTCTTTCCATCCTTCTTTAGTTCAAGGAAATATATTCCTTCTTTCAGTTCTCTGATATCAATAGTAGCCTCATTTATAAATGATGTTCCCTCGATACTCATCCCGTTCAAACTAAAGACTTTGTAGTCTACTTTTCCATCTACTTCCAGCTTGATAAAGTCTTCAGCAGGGTTTGGATACATCAACCATTTTAGTTCATCTTCTATAGCGAGTACTTTTTCCGTTTCGAAAACAATTCCATCATCACCTACTACAGCGGTCATTAAGAATTCCTCATCCTCTACTACAGATACTTCAGTAGAGATAGTGCCCTCTACACCTGGGATATTGATTAGGATATCATATGTGCCATCTGGTATTCCTGCAATTTCAAAGTCTCCATTTTCATCAGAGAATACTTCTGTCAAAATTTTCTCATCCGACTTTCTTACTAAGAAAATAGATGCGCCTTCAATTGGGGTTCCTTCCAGTATTCTGCCAGAAACTACTCTACCACCATTACCATCATCTTCTATTAGTCTACCTGTAACTACACCTTCACCAGTCAATTCATCGTCACCCCCTGGCCTAGCCACCATCTGAATGTCAATGTTATTCACGTCTGAGTTGGTGATTGCTATTGGAGTAGCATTCTGATAAATGATCTCATCACCGTATGCTGTCACATAATATGCCTCATCATCATTCGGAATGATCCCAACATAGTAGACTCCATCTCTTACATCTGTAAAAGCGTAGGTTCCATCCGCATTCAATGAAGCAATCGGACCTTGGGTCTGACCTGTACTAATCAAAACTGCAGTGCCATTTGAAAAGGCAAGTTCATTCTCATCGGTAACCATTCCTGATATGGTGAAAACAGGCTTGATCTCTATGCTCACAATAGTAACCGCAGGATTAAAACTGTCATTCCCAGCTTGTCTTGCTGCCACTTCAACTGTTCCTGCACCGATCAGATTAAGATTATTTCCAGATAGATTGGCTAGATCACCTCCAGATATTACTTCAAATTCAATGGCTAATCCTGAATCACTAGAAGCTTCTAAAATGATCGGCGTTTCATCGATATACACAAATTCGGGAGCATTGAAGGTGATTGTTTGATCCGTTTTTGCTGGATCAGTGACCACAAAAGCTCTCGTTACAGAAGCAGCCAAGTAGTTTTCGTTTCCAGCTTGTGATGCCGTCACTTGTACTTCTCCAGTTCCCGTAATGGTGAGCACATTAGCTTCTAATGAAGCAGGGCCCGTTACACTATAATCAATTGCTAATGCCGAATTGGTGGTGGCATTTAAAGTTATGGGATCAGCACCTGTCACTTGATCAGCGATCTCATCAAAGGTGATCGTTTGAGGTGCTTTTTTGATTGTGATAGTCTGAGTAGTTGTAGCTCCATTAAAGTCATCATTACCTGCTTGAGTTGCTGTGATAGTTGCTTCCCCTGCTACTAAGATTGTAGCAGTCGTTCCTGATATGCTCAAGACATTTTCATCAGAAGAAGTAAAGCTTACCACAAGGTTACTTGACGCTACAGCTACTAACTCAAAATCACTATCCCCGAAAACCTTATCATCGATTGGATCGAAAGTAATTGTCTGATTAGTCTTATTAGGATCATTGACATTGAATGCTTGCGATACTGAAGTAGCCGCTAAGTAATTACTATTACCAATCTGACTAGCTGTAACTGTTACCAGTCCAATGCCTGTCATTGTTAGTTCATTGCCATCAAGTGTCGCAGGTCCAGCAACTTCAAAGCTTACTGCTAAGCTGGAAGAAGCAGTGGCTCCCAATACAAATGGATCAGCGCCTAACACTTTATCTTCAAGGGTCGCAAATGTAATAGTCTGCGCTGCTTTGGCGATTGTAATGGTCTGACTTGTAGAGGCCTCATTAAAATCATCATTCCCAGCTTGCGCTGCAGTAACGGTCACTTCTCCTGCTGCTAAGGTTGTAGCAGTCGTTCCAGAAATACTTAATATACTTTCATCGGAAGACGTAAAGCTTACCGCTAGATTACTACTAGCAGTAGCAGTCAGTTCAAAAGGATCGTCTCCAAAAGTTACCGCTGGCAACTCGTCAAAAGTAATTGTCTGAGCCTCTCCTTCCTCCTCATCGGTAATTGTAATGGTCAATGATTCATCAATTACTCCTCCAGCACCATCATCCGCTCTTACCGCGATGAAATAACTAGAGCGTGTTTCGAAATCAAACACTTCTGCACTTACCAAAGTATTGTCAGCAATACCAAAAGCTGCATTATCATTTATTCCTCCATCTATCAATGAAAATGTATGCGTAGCATTGGCATCCACGTCTATTGCCTCTAATAACCCAATGCTTGTGCCCACTGCTAAATTTTCTGAAATTGTGTTGGCTGATAGCGTAATACCAATAGGTGCTTCATTTACATCGTTGATATTGATGGTAATGGTTGCATCGACTGAGAATTCTCCATCCGTTCCTGAGATAAGCAGTTCGTAAGAGGAAGCCGTCTCAAAATCGAGATTATTTGCCACAAGAACGTTTCCATTGGTGTCAATTTCAAAATCCCCTGCTTCATTTCCACTATTGATAGTATAGGTAATGGTCTGACCTTCATCATCTACTCCTGGCAGTTGACCGACTATTCGTCCAACGCCCAAATCCTCATCAACCTCAAAAGTTTGATCTACAATCACAGGAGCTTCGTTGACATCTGTCACTGAAATAGTGAAATCATCAGATACTTGTGCTCCTGCAAAGTCCTCAGCTCTAACCCGAATGGTAATCTCAGTAACTCTTTCATAGTCCAGCTCAATGGCTGTTACCAGATTTTCACCGCTAATAGCCAGTGTAGTTACCTCTTCGTCACCTACAAAGAACATGGTACTAGAAATTATTTCATAGGTATGGCTGTCATCTGCATCCTGATCGGTCGCAGTAAAAGTGCCTACTATAGTACCGGCTGGCATGTTCTCTACTACTTCAGCAGAAGAAAGTAAAATACCAGTCGGCCCCTCATTCTCATCCGTTACGTTTATAGTGATGATGGCATTATCTGAGAGCTCCCCATCTGACCCGTTTACAAGGAGTTCATAAGTTGGAGTCGTTTCAAAATCAAGATCACCTGCCAAATTCAATTGACCAGTTTCAGTAAGTGTGAATACATCATCCTCGTTTCCAGAAAGAATTGTGTAGGTGATTGCATCACTTTCTGGATCGAACCCACTGATAGATCCTAGGGTAAATAGAGGACCCGATTCCTCTGAAATAGAAAGTGTTTGATCAGCTATTTGAGGTGCCTCATTTACGTTCGTAATTTGGATGGTTAGCGTTTCAACAAATGAGAGTCCATCTGCATCCGTTGATTGTACCTCAATATCTAGCGCAGGTATAGATTCAAAATCAAGCTGTGCTTTGCTAACAAGGTTTGCTCCTTCTGCTACAATTGGAAAGAATGGCTCCCCATCCAGATCAAAAGAAGTCAGTACCGAATATGAGTGAGTATCTCCACTGTCATTATCTTGTGTACTTAGGGTTCCTATGATTGTATTAATCGGAGCATCTTCTGCTAGTGTATTATTTGAGAGCATAATGCCAGTAGGTGCTTGATTGACGTTAGTGACATCAATCATCAATTCAAACTCATTCACGCCACCGTTCCCATCGTTTACATTGATTTTCAAATTGAGAGTGGGTAGGACATCAAAGTTGAGTTCAATTGCTGTCTGAAGGCTATTGCCAACAATATTGACAGCATAGTTCTCATCAAATCCCGCTACTAAAGTATAGGTATGCGTATCTCCAGCGTCCGGATCTATCGTACTCAAAATTCCTATTTCCGTACCGACAGGTAATGCTTCTTCGATTGTAGAAGAAGATAGATTGATTGCAGTTGGTACATCATTGGCATCAGTAATCTCGATGGTAAGGGTTTGTTGCAGATCATTGTTGTCCCCGTCTCTTATGTAGAGCATTGCACTAACAACTGGTTCGGCCTCAAAGTCAAATGCACGATTGGTAAACAACTGGTCGTCAGCAATTCTAAAATCAGCGTTTTGGAGAGTTCCTACACCATCTATAAAAAATGAATGTGTGTCTCCTGCATCTGGATTTTCTGCTGAAAGTGTTCCAATTAGTTGATCAGCAAAACCATTTTCTGCTACAGTGTTAGAGGATAAAAGTATGCCAACCGGTGGTTCGCTAAAATCTATTATTTCTACCGTGATTGATAAATCAATACTATTCACCCCGTCAGAAGCACTTACTTGCACATTGTACACATTGTCACTGCCAACATCTGTTGGAACTTCAAAGTCTGGTGCGATAAGAAATGATAATTCTGAATTAGTTATCGTAAATAAAGCCTGGTCGTCTCCGCCGGATACACTGTAAGTTAATGTGCTTCCAGCATCAACATCTGTCGCATCAAGAGTAGCTACAACCGTAGTATTTTCCTCAATAAAGAAGCTATTCGTTGTTGTGAAAACGGGTGCCTCATTGGCATCATCAACTGCAATCGATATTGTTAAATCTGTTGTATTCAGCCCATCAGAAGCACTCACCTGCACCTCATAGGTATTGTCACTATTCAAATCACTAGGTGCTTCAAAATCCGGTGCTGTGTTAAAAGATAATTCGGTTCCAGTTACGCTAAACAAGGATTGATCATCGCCTCCTAATATGCTATAAGTAATTGTACTCCCTGTGTCTTCATCTGTAGCTTCCAGAGTGATGAAACTCGTATTTTCATCAATATTTACGCTAGAACTAGTTGTGAACACAGGAGCTTCATCACTATCAATAATTGCAACATCTATCAGCAGATCAGCACTGTTTGTGCCATCAGAGGCACTCACCTGTACTTTATAAGTGTTATCACTGTCAAGATCATTTGGTGACTCAAAATTCTGAGCAGAAGTAAATGCCAATTCAGAACCAGTAATTATGAACAAGGCCTGATCATCACCTCCAGTTACACTATAAGTAATTGCGCTTCCAGCATCCATATCTGTTGCATCAAGAGTAGCTACAACCGTAGTATTTTCTTCAATACTTGTCGTACTACCTGTATTAAAAACAGGAGCTTCATTCACATCCGTTACGTTCAGCGTAAAGTCTTGTTCGTGGATACCGCTGTTTCCATCTTCCGTTTGAACTCGTATGATGTGATCAACATCTGTTTCGAAATCAAAAATGTCTGTCAATGTTTTCAGCTCATTTCCAACAATTTCAAAATCATCATTTGCTTCAATCCCAGCCTGAAGTGAGTAAGTGTGCGAGTCACTTGCATCTTGATCTGTTGTGGTCAACGTGGCAACCACAGTTCCTATCGAAGTGTTTTCTGCAATATCAAGGTTGGATAATTGAATGTCCGTTGGTGCGTCGTTTGCATTTGTGACAGTAATTGAAAGCAGTTGATCCAGCGTTTGATCTGCGGCATCTTTTGCCGTCACTGTAACATCAATGCTTGGCTCTGTCTCAAAATCAAATGCACGATTGGCTAGCAACTGATCACCTGAAATTTTAAAATCTGTGTTTTCTGTTCCTCCATCAATAAGAAATGTGTGGGTGTCTCCTGCATCTGGGTTTTCCACTGAGAGTGTACCTATAACATCATCCACCGCTCCATTTTCTGCCAATGTGTTGGCAGATAGCAGAATCGCAACAGGCGCCTCGTCCTCATCTGTTATGGAAACTGAAATGAGTAGATCATCTGTAGTAAATCCGTCATCAGCAGTTACCTGTAACTCATAAGTATTATCTGTTCCCACATCGCCTGGAACCTCAAAGTCAGGGGCTGTTGTGAAAGATAGTTCTACTCCATTTAAGCTAAAAACCGACTGATCATCTCCTCCTGATAAGCTAAAAACCAAAGTTCCAGCTGGGTCTTCTCCAATGACTGCAAGTGTTGCAACAGCTATAGTATTTTCAGCTACGTTGATCGTTGAATTTGTGGTAAAATCAAGCCCTTCATTTACATTATTTACAGTAATAGTAATGTTTGCATCTGTAGCTAATTCTCCATCGCTGGCAGTTACTGTCAGGTTGTATACGTTATTCGCTCCATCATCCAATGGCACCTCAAAGTCGGGCGGATTGATAAAAGTAATCACGCCATTACTGGCGTTGATGTCAAAAAGAGCTGCATCTACTCCCGAAATTGAATAGGTAATGTTGGCATCTAATGGAGTGCCATTTCCTTCTAAAAGTTCATCTCTGGCATTCATATCCGCCACTGTACCGGTTGTTTCTTCATCAAACTGAAAGGAGAATCCAGCCATAACAAAGGCTGGAGTAGTATTGTCTCCTTCAATGATATTTAGCTCAAATATCATATCCTCTCCCTCGCTGAATGTGTTTCCAAATTCATTTGTTATTGTTAATTCTCCACCATTATAGGTATTCGGTCCTAGGCCAAATTGTCCATCAAAAGATACTATTTCAAAAGAATAAGATTGACCTTCAAACAAGGTAATATTTAGTGATGATAGATCTATATCCGTTAATGTCTCAAACGTAGGAAATGTTGTTTGCACCCATGAAACTGAGCTTAAATTGACACTACCTATTCTTATAAGAGTTGATGCGTTGAAGATTTCTAAGGTGCCTGTGGTAGGTAATTGCGTAACGGCAAGCGATAGTTCATCCAATGGGCCTGTAGCACATGGCATAAAGGTTTGTCGGAATCGCATACTTGGTGGAGTTGCTAGACGATAATCCGGAAAAGAGGCATTTGCGGGTGCAAGATTAGAGATTGTACAATCCGTATTGGTTACTGATATTTCTACGTATAGATTTTCAGATAAATTACTGGAAGTTGCTGTGGCAATCAGTTCGTATAAGCCATCTCCATCATCATCTATAGGTTCGTCAAAGTCGAGTTCGGTAGTTACCGAAAGTACTCCATTGCTGCTGTTTATACTAAAAAGCGAGGCATCAGGACCTGAAAGGCTGTAAGTGAGTCCTGCATTTGTTGTTCCACCAACACCAATACTGGCAGGAAGAGTAACAACAGCCCCCGTTCTATTTTCTTCTGTTGGGAATCGGGAAATACCAATGCCATTTCCATTAAAAAAGACAGGTGAAATGGCTGAAGCGTCTGAAGCCCATCTGGGGCCATTGGCATTAATAGTGTTGGTAGAGGATCCTGGGACAAATCCAAGCCCTTCCACGAACGTGCCGTCAAAACTATTGGATGAGTGATCCACCAATGTGGTGCCGGTACCTTCTCTCATGTCATAGTAGGCAACCAGGTTTGCTTCAGACCCTGACAATGAAGAAGCCAAGTTGGATCGAATTTCGTCTACTGTTCGTACATCATTCCAGATACGGACATCTGTCATTTTACCATCGTAGTTAATGCTGCTTAGGTCTGTTCCTATTAGAATACGATCATTAATAGATAAACTCTCATTAAGAGTAGGAGAAACCTGTACGCCATTGATGTAAAGAGCGGTATTGGACGCACCAATAGTCAAGGCAATATGTGTGGACTGTCCAAAGTAAGGTGTAAAATCTACCTGAATATTTCCGATGGTAGTTAGAGTACTACCATTCAGTTGAATTTGCGTTGTAGGAAAAAGCGCTATGGTTTGACTATTATTCGGAAAATCCGGTCTTATCCATGCTTCAAAAGTCATTTCTCCGGTTCCTCCCGTATTCAGATTACCTATTTCTATAAAGTCAGTACGGCCGTCAAACTCCAACCAATTAGTAGTAGCGGGAGCTAAAGGAGTCGCTGGCGAATTTTCCGTACTCCAGACAGGGTTATTTACCAGTGTACCGTCATTACTTCCGAAAAAGCTTGACTGGTCATTCAGCGTTGTTCCTGTTCCTTCATCAAAATTATAATACGCTATGAGCTGTGTTTCAATATCTGGTGAGGGCAAATATTGCGAACTCAATGAAATTTCTGATGCTGATCTGGCTTCATTCCATATTTTTAGTTCATCTATTCGTCCATTGAATCTGTTACATTGACAAATAAAGCCTTGCTGACCAATAAAGAATGGTTGGGTATCACTTTTTGCTGATGAAAAAAAAACTGTGGATGGTGTACCGTCTTCTACACCATTGAGATAAAAAGTAGCCACTCTGGAAGTTCTGTGGTAACTCACTGCTACATGTTGCCATTGATTGGCGGTTAGGGTTGTATTACTTCTCAGGATATTTTGGGTAGTACCATCATTGACTGCCAGGCCTATTTTGCCATTGTCAGTGATCGAAAAAAAGAAGTCCGTATCTCCACTATTTCCCCCACCTTTGGAAGCGATGGTTTGGAAACTGTTGACTACCGAAGGATTGACCCACGCTTCAATAGTAAAATCATCATCTACTAATCGAAGATCATTATTGTGTGGTACGGTCACATGATTGCTTCCGTTGAATTGTAGGGATTGTCCCTGAACAGAAGTATATGTGAAGAGAAAAGATAGGGCAATGAATAATACTTTTTTCATAAAAATTGGGCGGGTTTCTACCATGGTTTTATCAGAATTGACTTTTGTCGATGAATGTGCAATGTATTTTTGATCTGTTACCAAAATCTGGACATCTTTCTTCAGGTCCAGCATATTCGATAGGGTTTGTATATCGTTAGACATTATGGGTCATTTGTGGGATTAAAATAGGCGGATGGGCTTGTGCCGAATAGCTCTTTATAGATTTTTGAGAAGTGGTCTTGTTTCTTAAAGCCCACCGCTCTACTAACTTCTCCTACCGTTTGGTAAGCGTTGCTTTCCAGCATTTTTCTCGCTTCCTCCAACTTGAACTGATTGATAAACTTCCCT
>JBGCFL010000163.1:0-16205 GCA_045106975.1 Ekhidna sp.
AGTGATTGATTCTTCAGCATCCCAAGTAATAGAATTGACTGATGGGGTATAACTAGTAGCGGTTACTTCATCTAAAATGGTTGTTCCACTGCCTTCATTGAAACGATAATAAGCTGCTAATCCCTGCTCAGACCCGGAAACTACTTGATCATAGTTTGCTGCGATTTCTCCAGCCGTACGAACGTCATTCCAAACACGCACCTCATCAACTAGCCCATTGAAGAAGTTACAACTGCAGCCAGCTCCTTGACGTCCAATATAAAGATCACCTGCTTGGGTTTGAAAAGATCCACCAGTCGCATTCGAGCCTACCGCTACTCCATTGATGTAAAAAGTAGTTCCAACTCCTCCTTCATTGACAATTGCCACATGTGTCCAAGTAGAGCCGTCTTGTACAATGCTCGTAGTAGATTCAGGACCTGAGTTTTGAGAACCTGATTGCCAAAATGCAATGGTTCCATCGTTCATGATCCCAAAGGCATATCCGTAGGAGCCCTTCATTAAAACATTTCCAATGTTTGACTGAGCTGCATTTGGTCTCAGCCAAGCTTCCAATGTGATATCGCCACTTATTTCTAAGTTAGAATTAGTTGGAATAGCATAAGCCGTAGAGGTAGTCCCATCCTGACTGGATGACTGACCAAAGAGGAAACCGACTGAAAAGAAAAAAACTAAGGCGAGCGTTTTTCGAACAGTTGAATATAGCATGTATGTTAACCTAATAAGGTGGCAAAAAATTAATCTCACAATTTAGTGAGTTTCTACTTAAACAGTTGAATGATAACTACGCATTTTCCCATTGAAGTATTGACTAAAGTACAACCTATAGAAAGAAAAAAATTATAGGTCAATTAACATTTCGATTAACAATATTATTCATCCTATGAATAGTACTAATGAATGACCCAGTTCTTCTACTCAGAATAATAGCTATTTACTTAAAATAAACTCTTAAAAACAATGATTTGAGTTTCACCACAAGTTTTCAAATATTGAATTAGTTTAAACCAATATTGTTATTATGCAATTTTAACTTTATTTCAAAGCACGATTTAAACTCGTCTTCATACGACCAAACTTCGCTAATTGTGAGGATTACACTTATTCGATCAATACTATGAATTAGGCCATGAATGAAACAAAAAAACCTACCCTTTTCGCTGTGTATAAGACCACTTTAGGCAAGAGTGCGTATCCTTTGCAAATCGTTTATTAAATTCACTAGATTAAAAAAACTTCTGACCGCTTATAATTTCACAACAATGAAACTATTCCACATACTTCTAGCCTCACTTATTACCTTTTCCCTGTCGGCTCAATATGCTTTTGAAAGCAAAAAAACAGAGAAGTTCTACTTTAAAATGGAAGATGCTTGGCTTGATTACGACTACCAGAAAATACTAGAGAGCGAAGACGAAATCACAGCTACTTTTCTCTATAATGAAGACACAGTCGCCGCTAATATGTATTCATTTCTTGGAGAGTCGTACTATTATGAGTTGGATGAACTACAGAAAGCCTTAGACTATTATAACTCTGAACTTGAGTTGAGAAAGAAAATTCAACCAAACGAAACCAACTCTGAGGTTATTGCTCTCATTGCAATGATCAATAATGATCTGGGAAATTATAGTAAGTCAGAAACTCTTCTGAAAGAGGTAGTAAGATTAGATAAAGAAAAGTACGGATCAGCTGATGAAATCTATTTTGCCTCAGCAATGAGTCTAGCTGAATTATATATCCAAATTGAAAATCCTCTTCAGGGATTGGAAGTTCTAAATGACTTGAAAAAAGATATACCGAAAAACACGTTGGATGAGGTGGGATTAATCAAGTCTATTGGAGATTGTCATACCATAGAAGGCTCCTATAAAAAGGGTGAAAAATCTTTCAAAGAAGCGCTAAGTATTGCAGAACAAAATGGATTAGATGCATCCTTTGAATACGCATCCACGCTAAACAGTCTTGCAGGACTATATGAAGATGTTGGTAAACTTCCTGAAGCAGAAGAAGCTTATGGATTGGCATTAAGTGTTATTGATAGACTCCAAGGTGAAAATGAAGATGCTAGCATGGGTATCTCTGAAAACAAGGCACGTATACATTTTGGGCTTGGCGACTTTGCTGAAGCAATTAAAATCCAACGTGATGCCTTGGCTTTTAACAAAGATTATTTTGGAACAGAATCATTTAACTATGGTATTAGTTTAAACAACCTTGGAAGGAGCTTACTTTATTCAAGAAAATACTCTGAGGCGGAGCAAATACTCAAAGAAGCTATACCGGTATTTGAATTAAGCAGCAGTAAAGAGAGTATTGATGTTGGAAGAGTTGAAAGTTTGCTTTCTCTATTATACACTAAAGTTGGAAGAATTGACGAAGCTATTACATATGGCAAAAAAGCCATTAGTACATATGATAAAGTGTTAGGCAATGACAATTATGAAACTGCTTATCCAAAGTCTTTCTTAGCAGACGCTTATCTGGGTTTTGATGAAGTCGAAAACGCTGAGCCACTAGCCATAGAAGCTTATGATATCCGAAGAAAAACACTTGGTAAAAATCATCCGCTCTTTGCTAAAAGTGCCAACCAAATGGCTATCATAAGTTGGAAAAAAGGAGAAACAAAGGATGCTCTTAAATACTACAAAGAAACTTTCGATAACTACTTCGCTCAAATCAACGCTTTCTTCCCTGTCTTAACAGAAGAAGAAAAAACGAAATTTTACTACACAAATCTGAAGCCAGGCTTTGAGCAATACATCTCTTTTATTGAAGACAATTCTAGTGACGATAAGGAGCTAATTGGTGAAATATATAACTATCAACTCGCGCTTAAAGGCATCATAATGTCTGCCACAACGAAAGTTCGAAATAAAATTTTGAATAGCGACAATGAAGACCTTATTGCAAAGTATCAAGAATGGATTGGCCAAAAAGAAAAGCTAGCGAAGCTTTTTAGTGCCACAGATATGGATGTTGAAGAAAGGAATTCTAAAATTCAAGCATTAACAGCTTCATCCAATACATTAGAACAAGAATTAAGTAAAGAGTCTGATGTTTTTGGAAAGAACTTTGCCAACAGAAAGCTGACTTGGCAAGATGTTCAGAAGAAACTGAAACCTGGTGAAGCTGCTGTAGAAATCGTTCGTTATAAAGACTTTGTTCCAGATTCAGCCGGTGTTTTTACAGACGAAGTTCACTATGCAGCATTGATCATCAAACATGACACAGAGGATCATCCTGAATTTGTGATTATCAGAAATGGTAAGGTGATGGAGAAAAAATATCTAGCCAACTACAGAAACGCGATACGTTTCCGGGTTAAAGAAAATTACTCTTATAAATTTTTCTGGAGACCTATCGGCAACAACCTCAAAGGCATCAAGAAAGTGTATTTTTCTCCAGATGGAGTATACAACCAAGTCAGTGTTTACACCTTTAGAAATCCTGAAACCAATGAGTATTTAATTGAAGAGTTTGACCTTCAAGTAGTCACTAACACAAAGGATTTGCTTGCTGATAATGGAGTAAACAGTGAAGGAGGAAGTGTCTTTTTCGGTTATCCGAATTACAACCTTGGAACAGAAAATGAAAATAAAGAGGATGCTGATAACAGAGGCATGAGAGGCATGCGTGGTGGTGAGAGAGGAATGAGAGGAGAGGCTGGAAAAGGAGGTCTTGAAAGAGGTACAGTAGTCCCAAGAGGTGTACGTGGAAACTTGATTAGGTATATGAAAGCCAACAATGCACTCGCATTGCTTCCGGGTACTAAAAAGGAAGTAGAATTGATTGATAGTCTTTATCAAAACAAGAGCCTAAAAGCTGAAACTTACTACTCGAACGCAGCATTAGAGAATAAAATCAAAGAATTGGAGCGACCAAGCACTCTTCACATTGCAACACATGGATTTTTCTTAGAAATTGATCCCGATGAGGCGATTGAGGATTCATATGTGGCGAATCCTCTATTAAGATCAGGTTTGATTATGGCTGGTGCCAATAGCTATATTGGTACAGGTGATCTAGCAGAAGAGCAAGGAGATGATGATGGTATTCTTACTGCGTTTGAAGCCATGAATCTAGACTTAGATGGTACTGAGATTGTTGTCCTTTCCGCTTGTGAAACAGGACTTGGGGACATCAAAAATGGAGAGGGCGTTTATGGCCTACAAAGAGCATTTAGAATAGCTGGAGCTGAGGCATTGATTATGTCTATGTGGTCCGTGGATGATAATGCAACCCAAGAATTGATGACTAACTTTTATGAAGAGTGGCTAACTCATGGCGATAAATCAAAAGCATTTATCACGGCCCAAAAAAGGTTGAAAGCAAAGTATCCTAAACCTTTCTACTGGGGTGCTTTCGTAATGGTCGGATACTAATCATTCAATTAAAAAGAGAATTTTAACCTTGACTTTACAGTCAAGGTTATTTTTTTGTCTTCTTCAACCACTTTTCCCATTCTTCTACATCTAACAGCAAAATACCTCTACCAACTCCTGCAGCATCTTCTGCATGAGCATGTTGAAAGGCCACATACTTACCATCATCACTCACTACTGGGTTAGAAGCTTTATAATCAGGATTGTCATTGAAGTAAGTCATTCTGTCTACATCACCTGAGCCATCCAGTTTTAATCGATAGATATCAAGATTGAGAAACTCCTTCATCCCTTTATAATTCATCCTATGTCTGTTACTCTCAATTAGAATTTCCAGTCCACTGGGAAAGGCTCCTTCTGCTTCGTCATAAGATGTTTCACTATTGGAGTAATTCTTAAATTCTTTTGATTCCAAATTGTAACTCATCACCTCCGCTTGAAATCCAAAACTTCCTCCGAATGCATAAAAAATGAGTTCATCTTCATCGTTTGGTCTAAAATTTTGAGTTTCAATATTCCAACCTTTTACAGGAGACGGCATCTCAGAAGACTGAAACAAAGGCTTCCAAGATTTCAGTTTTGGTTTTCCTGATTTATACTCCAAGTCTCCAGCGTAAATAGTAGATCCTAGTGACCACCCGATTCTCATTTTAGTCCTAGAAACAGCAGGCCCCTCTTTACAGTGAATTCCCAATTTGGTTGGAGGGCCTGAAAGATCTCTTTTAAGTAACCATAGCTCTGTATTTCTCGCGTCCCTACTTTTCCAAGGATCTCCTGCATCAAAAGTAGGTGCCCCAGATAAGAGAATATCTCCGTTAGATAGGTATAATGCTCTGACATAACCCTCATGAAAAAAGTGGTGTGTCATGGGACGAATAATACCTGTCTCAAGCTCAACCTCGAATACATCTCCGAATGTTTTTTCAAGAAAAAGGATGCGTTTACCATCATGCGACCAATCGGCTCTTTCTCCAAAATGGGTGACTTGTCTGATGAAAGAGGGTAAGTTGTCTAAAGGCGATTTCTCCTCTTCTTGTGCGCTAAGGCTATAAATAAATAGAATTGAAAGTGTAAAACTGAGGTGTATCTTTTTCATCTTAATCAAGGGTGAGCCTCAAAGGTATTGATAAACCTTCCATTTGGCCATAAATGATAAAAGCGAGACATGGTCTCGCTTTTATCAAGATGCTATTCCGCAGGTGGTGGAGGTGGGGCTATTTGAGCATCCTCAGGCATTTCAAATAGACTGTCAGCTGGAGCAGATGTTGAAAGTTTAATGTTTTCAAAAACAGCCTCATTTCGTGGCTCTCCTGCTATACCATCTTCAAATGTGTACCACTCAAGCTTCGTTGGTAAAGTAACTCCATCAACATGAGTCCACTCACTGTATCGAATCAGGCTATACCTCTTACTAACCTCTCCACTTCTGAATGTTACCGTATACATCAACCATTCCATTAAATTGGTTTCTGGATCCATCCATAAGATATAGTTGTCTTTTGGTGAGTCTCCTACTCCATTGTCATAGGAAACTTTGACCCCATTGTATAATTTTCCTTTTATCTCTCTTGGCTCCATATCTTCATAAAACACTCCTGGATCGCCTACAACAAATGGCATTGCATAAAAGTAGAAATACAAGTTGTGATAAAACCTAGCTCTACTTGCATCTAGTGTGTCTGGAGCTATCCAGACATTCTCTCCATCAAAGCCAATCGTCTGAGTTGGAGATTCTAGCCTAATTTTTCTGTTTTGAATATTTGTAATAGTTGACTCTTCTCCTTTTAAATAAGACAAAGACTTCATCTCTGCCCATTTTTCAAAACCTCCATGAGCTTCAAAAACCTTATCTATGCCTTCTGAATGATGTTTTGGTTTTTCATAAGCTTTCTCTACCACTTTGTTTTCACTTTTTGTGGAGTTATTGGTATTACATGCCATCAAGCTTACAACACTGATTAGAAATAAAATTTTTCTCATATTTTGTTTTTTCAACTTCAAAAATAATTGCTTAATCCCCTTAAAATAAAATCTAATCCCAACAGATCATTGAAAAGGTAAGGAGGATAACATTAGCTTAGAGATCATTTACTTTTACCTAAAATGAGTATTATCAACCTAACTACCGTTTTTTAAATCTCATGGAGCTATTAAACTCAATAATGTCTTGGGTGATGAAGAAGAGAATTCATCAGATTGAGCTATTCATCAAGTACCCTCATGATGTTCAACACGAACTTCTTGATGGTTTAATTAGTAAATCAGTTGGTACGGAATATGGTAAAAAGTATGGGTTTGAGTCTATTAAAAATTACGAAGACCTAAAGACTAATGTACCTATAGTATCCTATGAGGAGCTTTTTCCCTACATAGAAAGACTTATGAAAGGTGAAGAAAACCTACTCTGGCCTTCTGAAATCAGATGGTTTGCCAAATCCTCAGGAACCACCAACTCTAGAAGTAAATTCATACCTGTCTCTACCGAAGCTCTAGAAGACTGTCACTTCAAAGCCGGCAAAGACATGCTTTCCATATACCTAAATAATTATCCAGATGCTAAAATGTTTTCTGGAAAAGGATTGGTTATTGGTGGTAGTCATGAAATCAATCAGTTTGATGAAAATTCAAAATCGTTTTATGGTGATGTATCAGCCGTATTGTTAAAAAATCTTCCTTGGTGGGCTCAAATGGTGAGGACACCCAGTCTAGACATTGCATTGATGGATGAGTGGGAAGAGAAAATTGATAAGATGGTAGAGATTACATCATCTGAAAATGTGACTAACATTTCTGGCGTTCCTACCTGGATGATTGTTCTTTTGGAAAAAATGCTGGATCGCAACAATGCAAAAGACATATTGGAAATTTGGCCAAACCTAGAAGTCTTTTTTCATGGGGCTGTTTCTTTCACGCCATATCGTGAGCTTTTCCAAAAGCTTATCCCTTCTAAGAAGATGCGATACATGGAAACCTACAATGCTTCTGAGGGTTTTTTTGGGATCCAAGATCAAACAAATAGTTCGGACATGTTACTCATGCTTGATTATGGGATTTTCTATGAGTTCATTCCCTTTGACAAAATAGATAGTGACAATCCTAAAACGCTATCACTTGATGAAGTAGAAGTTGGAAAAAATTATGCGGTAGTCATCACAACCAATGCAGGATTATGGAGATACAAAATTGGAGACACTATTACTTTCACTAGTATAGATCCACACAGAATTAAAATCTCAGGAAGGACAAAACATTTTATCAATGCCTTTGGAGAAGAGTTGATCATCGAAAATGCTGAAATGGCCATTGCTGAAGCTTGTAAGAGAACGAATGCCGCCATAGATAACTTTACAGCAGGACCGGTTTACATAGGAGATGGAAAAAAGGGCAGTCATGAATGGGTGATTGAATTTTCAAGGTCCCCAGACGATTTGACTAGATTCACTCAGTTACTGGATGAAAAACTCCGAGAAGTGAACTCTGACTATGATGCAAAAAGATACAAAGACATTGCCCTGCAAGAACCCAAAATTCACTCAGCACCTTTAGGGACATTTTATCGTTGGATGAAATCAAGGGGCAAACTAGGGGGGCAACATAAGGTTCCAAGACTCTCTAACAACAGAGAATTTCTAGATGAAATTTTACCCCTATTAAGATGAGATTTTTCAATATTCAGTGACTTGTTAAATGTTTTAAATAGTTATTGAAAGTTTCAATTTTTAATAAATCTACCAGTTGATAGTAGAAAATAGTTGACAATCAGCATATAGAAAACTATCTTCATGCGTTCAATCAAATTCCTTTGTGAAAAGAATAGGTATCATAAGAATAATTGCACTGCTGATGAGTCTCCATTTTGGTGGAGTGACTGTCTACACTTATGGTAACGATACCATTGTCATTGAGACGGACAGTGAAACGGACAGTGAAACGGAAGATGCTAAAAAAGAGAGTAAACTTATCAGCCTTTATCAAATCAACTCAGGAATTGAGTCAATTGAAAATAAACGTCAAGTAGTGTTGGTTCATTCTAGTTGGAATATGCCTATCATGGAGGTTACTAGTCCTCCTCCAGATGTGAGTTAAGATAGTTTCATTCTTAATTTTCACGTATTGTATTTTTCATTCCAACATCATGAGTCAACATAAATCTGGTCTTTTTAGTAATTTAAAAAGCGACCTTCCATCTAGTTTAGTAGTCTTTCTTGTCGCTGTTCCACTTTGTCTCGGTATTGCTCTAGCATCTGGAGCTCCCCTTTTTGCCGGAGTTATTGCCGGTATCATCGGCGGTATTGTTGTCGGCTCACTTAGTGGTTCTGCATTAGGTGTTAGTGGTCCTGCAGCAGGTCTTGCAGTCATCGTACTTGGTGCCATCCAAGATTTGGGAACATTCCCTGTTTTCTTAGCCGCTGTAGTAGTCAGCGGTATTGTCCAAATTATTTTTGGCATTATAAAGGCTGGGATCATAGGCTATTATTTTCCTTCTTCTGTCATTAAAGGAATGCTCTCCGCTATTGGTATTATTATTTTTCTAAAGCAGATACCACATGCTTTTGGATATGATGCAGACCCAGAAGGTGATTTAGAATTCTTTCAGCCAGATGGAGAAAATACCTTTTCTGAGCTCTACAAAATGCTTGATTACATCAGTGAAGGAGCCGCTATCATCTTCTTTTTGTCAATGCTTATTCTCATATTGTGGGAGCAACCTTTCATCAAAAGGATTAAAGCTTTTCAGCTAATTCAAGGGCCTTTAATTGTTGTCACATTGGGCATTGTCCTCAATCAACTGTTTAAAGGTTCCTCGTTCTATCTTGATCAAAGTCACATGGTAAGTTTACCTGTAGCATCTTCTTTTTCTGGTTTTCTTGGGCAATTCACTTTGTTTGATCCTGCTGCATTATTAAACAAAGATGTTCTTTTAGTAGGCGTGACAATAGCAGTTGTTGGCTCGTTAGAAACTTTACTGAGTGTAGAGGCAGCAGATAAACTAGACCCTCAAAAAAGAATTACTCCTACGAATAGAGAGCTTATTGCTCAAGGAGTAGGAAACACGCTATCAGGCATGATTGGTGGATTGCCCGTAACACAGGTTATTGTAAGGACTTCTGCCAATGTACAGTCAGGAGGTAAAAGTAAGTTTTCCGCTATTTTTCATGGGGTTCTACTTCTTGTCTCGGTCATTTTCATACCTAATATCCTGAACTTGATTCCTCTTTCCAGTCTGGCGGCTATTCTTATTTTGGTAGGATTTAAACTAGCAAAGCCTTCACTATTTAAAACAATGTATCAGGCTGGTAGATCAGAATTTATACCATTCATGGTAACTATCATAGGAATCATATTTACCGATTTGCTTATTGGGATTTTGCTAGGTTTATCTGTAGGCATTTTCCAGATTCTCTACTCCAATTTCAAAAAACCGTACGAGGTGAAAACAATAGAAAAAGATGGTGTGAAAAAAATGTGCCTTGAATTGTCAGAGAATTTAACATTCCTTAATAAAGCAAGTATTATAGAGACTGTCTCTCATTTACCTGATGATAATCCAGTATTGATAGATGCTTCAAGATCGCACTTTATCCATCCGGATATTAAAGAAATATTGTTGGATTTTAGGAAAAATGCACCCTACAGAAACATCGAGTTAGAGCTTGTTGGTTTAGATAAAGATCACGATGATCCAATAGAAAAGATGAAAGAAACAGTCAAAGATATTTGACAAATTATCCCTGTTGGCAACAAGCTAACAGGGATATTTTTAATCCTGATGATCAATATAGTTTTCCCACTTATCTAAAACCTGAGTGAAGTCCTCTGGCAATTCAGAGTCAACGAAAATTTGCTCTTTAGTGATGGGATGAATAAACCCAAGTGTTTTGGCGTGAAGTGCTTGTCGCGGGATTGCTTTGAAGCAATTTTGAACGAATTGTTTGTACTTCGTAAAAACAGTGCCTTTCACAACCTCATTTCCTCCGTATGTTGCGTCATTAAATAAGGGATGACCCAAATACTTCATATGAGCTCTTATTTGATGAGTTCTTCCCGTCTCTAAATTGCATTTTAAAAGCGAGACATATCTTAAATCTTTTAGCAACTCGTAGTGTGTGATAGCATGTCTGCCAAAATCTCCCTCTGGAAATGCTGCTGTGATTCTTCTATCCTTCAAGCTCCTCCCTACATTTACATCAATAGTTCCTTTTGGTTCTTCTGGAACTCCCCATGCTAAAGCATAATAAGTTCGCTCAATGGAATGATCAAAAAACTGTTTAGCTAGCCCAGTCATTGCCTTTTCCGTTTTGGCGATAACAAGTAAGCCTGATGTATCCTTGTCAATCCTATGAACCAAACCAGGCCTTCCTGCATTTCCTTTCATCTCAGGAAGGTTTTGAAAATGGTATGTAAGCGCATTGACTAAAGTCCCGTTCCAGTTTTGATAGGCAGGATGAACTACCATTCCGGCAGGTTTATTTACGATTAAAAGATGTTCATCTTCTAAAATTATATCTAAAGGAATGTTCTCCGCAACTACCTCTTCATCCCTTGGTGGTTCTGGAAATAAAATAGAAATATCATCTTCTGGATGAACTTTGTAGTTGGGTTTCACAGTATTTCCGTTCACTTTTACAAAACCTTCCTTTATACCACTTTGGACTTTATTCCTTGTCACATTTGGCAATCGATCCATCAAGAATTTATCAATTCTCAACAATTCTTGACCCACATCCACCAAAATACGATGGTGCTCATATAAGTCATCTTCCAAATCATTTTGTTCCTCGCTCATAGCTGTAAATTTAAGGCATGGTTCAGCTTCCTACACCTATTCAAGAATTATCCGACCCACTTTTTAAAGAAAAGTCCTTAAGAATTTTTGTGAAAAGAGAAGATCTTCTTCATGCCGAAATAATGGGAAACAAATGGAGGAAGTTGAAGTACAATCTTATTGAAGCAAAGAAGCAAGGCTTCTCGACAATATTGACTTTTGGTGGGGCGTATAGTAATCATATTGCAGCCACTGCAGCTGCTTGTAAGGAATCTGGATTCAAATCAATAGGAATTATTCGAGGTGATGAGTTAAATGAAAATAGTAATCCTACCCTTCAATTTGCAACCAAGAAAGGAATGGAACTGCATTTCAAAGACAGAAATGAATATCGCCGTTTGAGAGATGATCCCTATCAAATAAAAGAAGAATTTCCTAAAAGCTACATACTCCCCGAAGGAGGAACTAATTCATTAGCTATAAAAGGTTGTTCAGAGATCTTGATAGAAGATAAGGAGTTATACGACATCATTGTTTGTCCTATTGGAACAGGAGGGACTGTGACTGGGATAATAAAAAGTGCTAGTAAAAATCAAATTGTTTTAGGGATTTCATCCCTAAAGGGAGACTTCATAAAGGAAGAAATTAATGGCATGATCAATTTTCCAATATTTGGAAATTATGAGGTTAATACCCAGTATCATTTTGGCGGATATGCCAAAACAACTAGCGAGTTAATCGAATTTATGAACTTGTTTAAAGAAAAGCATGGCATTCAGCTAGAGCCCATCTATACTGGTAAGACTTTTTTCGCCGTTTGGGATATGATAAAACATGACAAATTCGATAAAAACCAACGAATAATGCTAATTCACACCGGTGGATTGCAAGGAATTGAAGGCTTTAATCGAAAAAACGGAAATATTATTCAATAAGACTTAATTTTATCTCAATTTGGTAGCGGTGAAAAAATTTGTGTTTATAGCTTTTGCCGGAATATGCCTCTTTGGTTGTAATGCTAAAGATTTAGATTTCGACAATATTAAAGGTCCTAACCTCTCTGGCACTTTTGGGTTTCCTCTTGGAGAGGTGAAATATACCCTACGTGAAATAGTGGAAAATGTTGGTGGTGACGACTTAGGTTTGGTAGAAGATAGTGCCACTCAAGTATTAACTATTTTCTATGGTGATACCATAGAGTACAGCGCACCAGACGATCTTGTTCAAATTGATGACATAACCAATCAATCAACCATCCCCGTACCAACATTAACTGGCCCCACTAGCCCTGATGT
This sequence comes from Ekhidna sp., assembly GCA_045106975.1. GTDB lineage: Bacteria > Bacteroidota > Bacteroidia > Cytophagales > Cyclobacteriaceae > Ekhidna. Next base: position 12,447 of record JBGCFL010000163.1, read on the forward strand.
AGTAATAGACGAGTCTTTCTCCATAGCATATGACCCGCAAGATGGGGAGGAGCTAGATTCTATCTATTATAACACTGGTGATTTGGAAGCAACTGTGGTCTCCACTTTTGGTGGTGATCTATCTTACACACTTACTTTCGAGAATACTAAAGATCTTGGAACAGGAGTATCTGCAGCCCTATCAGGGAATATTTCCGATGGAGGAAGTGATGTTCAATCACAATCCTTAGTTAATCACGTAACTAGACTTACCAGTACTACTAGTAATGAATTTACAGTAAACTTTAGAGGAACAATCTCACTTGACGCAACTCAATCGACAGACGGAACGGAAGAAATAAGGATTGACTTTGCTTATAGAAACCAAACATTTTCTGCTATTTACGGAAAACTTGGGAGAGATACACTTGCTGTTGGTAATCAAGAAATTGATTTAAGTTTTTTCAGTGACATAGGAAACCAAGGAATTGTCTTTGGAAATCCCAAAATGAGGTTTGATATTAGAAATTCATTTGGGGTTCCTCTTGGAATGGATCTTTCTGGGGTATTAGGAGACGATGGTGAAGGCGGCACTGCTGTCAACTTATCAGGAGAAGTAATATCCGACCCTCCGAAAGTAGATGCTGCTACTCAACTAGGGGCAGCTGTTCAATCTGTTTTTGAAATTAACAGAGAAAATTCCAATCTAGATGACTTGCTTGCAAATTCACCAACTAGACTTTTGTTTAATGTAAGTGGAATTACAAATCCAGATGACGCAGACCTAACTCAATCCAACTTTTTGGAGCCAAATAGTAGTATCACTGCTTACATAGAAATGGAAATCCCAATGGATATTAAGCTGGAGGGACTAGAGCAGACCGACACAATTAGCTTAGGTAGTGGACTAAACATCAATGATATAGACTCTGCATTCCTAAGAGTTAATACACTCAATGAGTTTCCATTTCAAGCTCAGCTCTCTATGGAAATACAAGACAGCACTAACGCTACATTATACACCATACCACAGAAATTGGTTTTAAAAGCACCATTTATCAATGTAAATGGATTTGTGACCGATCCAAGTGGTGCTACTGTAGATATCCCTTTCAGCGAGGAAGGTATAGAAGCAATTGGAACTGGCTCTCACATTGTTATGACAGTAGCTTTAAGCACTCCAGAGAGTGTCACATCAAGAGACCTTTTTGTAAAGTTATTAGGCGATTATTCGCTTGAAATTAGAGTAGGCATAGCTGGAAGACTCAACGTAGACCTCTGATGAAAAAGCATCTAATCACCATATTATCGCTATTCATTCTTTTTGCATCCAATGCACAAACTAGCGTCTCATTCTATCATTTAAGGAATACAACTTTTCAAAATTCCTATTTAAACCCGGCTTGGGTTCCCGATGGAAAAGTATTTCTTGGTCTTCCTGGGTTATCAGGAGTACATGTCCATTTAAATAACAAGCTTGGATATAATGATATATTCACAAAAGAAAATAATAGGCCTACTGTTGATGGTGCGAAAATTGTGTCAAACCTTCAAAGTCAAAACATACTCTCTGCACACGTCAATGTGAATTTGCTCCATTTTGGATACAAATTCAATAAGGGCGCAACCTTAAGCATTTTTGCCAACGAAAGAGTTGAAGCAGACTTCTTATACTCGAAAAATTTGATAAAGTATTTGAACAACGGAAATATTGATTTCATCAATGACGAGTTAAAAATCGACAATGTGGGACTAAGAGTTCAACACTTTAGGGAAATAGGAATTGGTTATGCTTTTCAACCAAACAATAAGCTCAGTTATGGTCTTAAAGCTAAGTATTTACAAGGGTTTGCTGATGCTAGTACCCCACACAATTTGAAAGCCAATATAAGTTCCAATGGTGAATTTTTTGAAGTAGACGCTGAAGTTAAAAATGGTGTTTATAGAACATCCGGTCTTGACATTTATCAAGGAAATGGACTTGTAAGTCACCTCATTAGCAATTCCAATAAAGGATTCGCATTGGACCTAGGAATAGATTATAAATTATCCAGATATTACTCAGTAGCCCTTTCTGTCTTAGACATAGGCTATATCAAATGGTCAGAAAATGTAGTCAACAAAACCGTCAATGATACTACGTTCACTTACAGTGGCATTGCATTAGATGAACTTGGAAATGTAAGAGAAACATTAGAAGATTCTCTTTTCAACAAACTGAAACCCACCGAAACAAATGATCCCTACAACACATTTCTTCCCTCTAGAATGTATAGTAGCTGGACATACCATTACAGCGATCAATTATCATTTTCTGCTACTGTAGGAGCTAGATATCTTCAGCGTAAAATGAAAATGTTATACGGTGGAGCTGTTACTTATAAATTTGGTAGAGCACTAACAGCATCAGCGAGTGCTGTCAAGTTACCTCAACAATTTTTCAATGTAGGTGCCTCACTTGCTGCTAGAGGCGGTCCTGTACAGTTTTATATAGCCGCTGATCAGGTTATTAACTTTTCACTACCAGATGCAAAAGCAATTGATTTTAGAATAGGGATGAATTTCATTTTTGGAGGATGGAGAAGAGGAGGAAAAGATGCTAATAGTGACTATTCAAGTCCATTCTCTAGTCAAAGTAGGCCAAAGACAAAGGCTAAAGGAATTGATACTGGTGTTTTCCTTGGTAGTGAAGTCAAAACCAAGAGAAGAGAAGGTATTTATTCTATTATCAAGAGACAGAAGAAAAGACAAGTGGATACAAGTCTCAAAAAGAGAAAGAAGGGCGTGACAAAGAAGGCTCTACCTGCAAAAAAATTCGAAGAGTAACGCTAAAAGATTGCTCTGAAAGTATCGCTTAGTTTTGAGAAAGGCTTCACTTTTATCTTTTTAAACTGTTCCAAATCTTTCGATTTCAAATTATGCTTTGAAATATAGATTTCTTTAAAACCTAGCTTCTCTGCTTCGTTTATTCTATTCTCAATTCTATTTACAGGGCGTATTTCGCCTCCTAATCCAACCTCTGCAACAAAGCAAACATCATCTCCCACAGGCGCATCTTCGAATGAAGAAAATATAGCAGTACAAATAGCTAAGTCAAGTGCTGTATCTTGAACTTTTAAACCTCCTGCAATATTTAAAAAAACATCTTGACTACTCAATCGAATTCCTAATCTCTTCTCCATTACCGCCAAAAGCATTGTTAACCTTTTGTAATCGTAACCTGTTGTGCTTCGTTGTGGATTGCCATAACTAGTAGGACTTACCAAACCTTGAGTTTCTAGAATCAAGGGTCTGTTTCCTTCTAGCGTAGCTCCAAGTGCTATGCCGCTTAAACCAGGCTCTCTTGGCGAAATCAATACTTCAGAAGGATTCGTTACCTCTCTCAAGCCATTGGCATTCATTTCAAACATGCCCAGTTCAGAAGTAGATCCAAAACGATTCTTTATCGTCCTCAAAATACGATATGATAGATGTCTATCTCCTTCAAATTGCAACACCGTATCAACCATGTGCTCTAGAACTTTAGGTCCTGCAATTGCTCCATCCTTATTGACATGACCTATCAAGAAAATAGGTACTTTCTTCTGTTTCGCAAATTTCATTAACTGACCGGTGCATTCTTTTACTTGTGAAATAGAACCAATGGAAGCCTCAATTCTATCTGAATGTAATGTCTGTATGGAATCAATAATGACAATATCTGGATCCATAGACTCTGATTGGCTAAGTACAGCAGAAAGACTTGTCTCTGCATACAGAAAACAATTCTCAGCAGTTGTC
>JBGCFL010000164.1:0-5085 GCA_045106975.1 Ekhidna sp.
ATTTCGAATCTAGAAGCAGGAACGCAATATTATGCTTTCCTAACATCTATCAATGATTCTGGAGAATCTGAGAAATCAGAAAAAATTTCCATCCTTACTACACCTGCTTCACCCGTTTTTGCAATAGAAGGAGCAGTAGAAGATATAGGTCAAGCAGAAGCGACTGTGACGTGGGAAGCACCAGAAAGTTCGTATGAAGGTTACTTATTAGAAGTATCGACGGATTTTACTTTTGCAAATACGAACTTAATGTTGGAAGGATACGGAAGAGGAGGAAGTCCAAAAAACTTAACACAATCTATATCAAAGGATTCTATACCAAGTTTGTCATCAGGACAAACATATTTTGTGAGAATACGCTCATTCAATTCCTCAGGAGAGTCGCCTAATTCAAATATTATCAGCTTTGCGACGGTACCTAAAGCGCCAGTTTTTGCTGACCCAAGTAATATTAGTCAGGTCTCCGCCTCAGTGAGTTGGTCTACCCCACAAGGAGCGCAGACGTTCTTTTTAGACCTGAACACTCGTGATGATTTTGATCCTGCAACAGCAGTCTATGAAAATTTCCCATCGGCAGTGCCATTTGAAGTTATCTCAAGTTTAACTCCCGGTACAAACTATTATGTTAGAGTTGAATCATCAAATAATAGTGGTAAAAGTGGTGATATGAACCCTGTAGATTATGGAGAAACAAATTTTCTAACTCGTCCAATGACCCCTGAATTTAGTTCTGGAAGTACATTGACTGATGTTTCTCAAACAGGTGTGACACTCAATTGGAATCAGGTCCCAGAAACACTAGATGGCTACTATGTTGAAGTAGCTACTAGCAATAATTTCTTAGATGGTTCTTATATAGACGGTTTCGATAATGCAGAAATTTCTAAAGAGAAGACTTCAATTTCCGTGAACAACTTAGAAATAGGAACTGAGTATTATGCAAGGTTGCGTTCTTACAATTCAACAGGTTCTTCTCAATATTCTGATGTTGTAAGCATGCTAACGCTCCCTGAAACACCTACTTTTAGTTCCGATCCTTTTACTAATATAGGCCAGTCATCAGCCACTTTAAGTTGGAATGCTGTTTCTGAAATTTTTGATGGATATCATATGGAACTATCTACAGACGCTTCCTTCATAGATGAAAGTCAATTGGTGGATGGATATGGAGCGAATAACATTACTAAAGTCATTGATAAAGATCAGGACATAGAATTCATTGATGATCTAACGTCTGGAACTGTATATTATGCTCGTCTTAGATCATTCAATGATTCAGGCGAATCACTAGGCTCTGAAATCATTAGCTTCAAAACTATTTCAGAATCACCCTCTTTCAATAGTCCAAGTGACATAACCCAAGAAGGAGCAGCGCTTAGTTGGTCCAATCCAACTGGTACTGATTCATTCTTATTAGATGTGAATACAAGTGACGATTTTGGTTCAAGTACAGCTTTTATTGAAGCAGAATCAAAAACAGACGCCTTCAAAACGTTATCAGGACTCGAAAATGGAACGATTTATTATGCTCGGGTGGAATCGATCAACGAAAGTGGAGGAAGTGGAGATGTTAGTTTTGGTGAGGTCTCATTTTTGACTAAGCCAATGACCCCATTATTCAATAGTACGGGAGCTTTGACAAATATTTCTCAAACTAGCATGACGATAAATTGGAATGCAGTACCTGAACTATTAGATGGCTACTACCTAGATGTTTCAACCAGTAGCGATTTCACATCAGGCTTATTTCTGACAGGGTGGGAGAACGTAGACTTGACAAAAGATTTAACATCCATTTCTGTCAATCAACTGGAGTCTGGCTCATCTTATTATGCAAGATTAGCTTCATACAATGCTTCAGGTAGTTCATCATTTTCTGAAACCATTCTCTTATTGACCACTCCTGGCACTCCAACTATGAATGAAGTGACATCAATAGGACAAACAGAAGTAGACATTTCTTGGAATGAAATAGGCGGAGCAGATAATTATCTATTAGACGTATCTCAAAATTTCTTCCAAACACTTGAGCCAAATTATAATGCACTTTCTGTTGATGGCACATCTATCAGTATAGTTGGTTTAAATCCCGGTGAAGGATATCAAATTCGCCTCAGGTCTAATAATGCCTCCGGAGAATCTCCAAATTCTGAGACTGTAGAGATTATTACTGCACCAGCCACACCTGTTGCTAGAGATGCTACCAATTCATCTACCAGAGTATTTACTGCAAATTGGGATGCGGCAAATGGAGCTACCTATTATGTATTAGAGGTTTCATTAGATGATTTTGTCACTTTCCATTTTAATGAGACACTTTCTTCTCCCAATCCTATTCAAATTACTGATCTTCAATCGGGAGCCACTTATAAGTACAGATTGAGAGCTGGCAATGCTTCCGGGGAATCTGAAAATTCGAACCAAATCACAGTTGTGGCACAGAACAATGCTCAATCACTGAGTATAAATAACATTGATTTTGATGAAAATTTTGGAGAAAGCATGTCTGCCACTACCGTCACCGTTTCGCTAACAGGCGGTCTTGGAGATGCCATTGTAAACTGGAGGCACAAAAAGGTGCTCTCTTCTTCTTCTGATTGGTCAGAATTAATTACAGCTTCTGGTTCAGGCACCTCTTTTAGCTTTGAGGTGACGGATGCCATGCTAGATGATGTTGGAGTAGATTTTGAAGTATATGCTACAGATAATGTCACATTCGTTGAAAATTTGGGTAATAAGATAAAACGCTCATTTTCAGAGTCAGAAAGTTCAGAAATTCCTGTCATCGCATTAAGCAAGTGGCAAATGATATCTATACCTTATGAGCTAGATGATGACCTTGTCACATCAGTTTTCAACGAATTAGGATCTTCCGAGTACAAGAAAGCATGGCGACTAATGCGCTATGAAGATGGTGCTTATCAAGATGCTATCACAGGCTTCACAAGAGTAGAGTTGGGCAAAGGATATTGGTTTAACGCAGTGACTGAAACATCTATTAAAATTGGAGCTGGCCAGGCCAATGCTGAGGTTCCTTTTAAAATATCTTTAAAAGAAGGATGGAATCAGATTGGAAACCCATTCAACTCTCCTGTAAACTGGACGAGTGTCAGAAATGAAAACAATGCTTTTTCATCAGTTGAAGACCTTATTGTGTACAATTCAGACAATAACGACTTTGAGACAAGCTTTACACTATCTCCATTTTCTGGAGCATTTGTTTGGGCCAATGAGGCAGTAGATGAGTTAGAAATTTATCCATCATCTATATCCGGTAGAATAGAAGCTGAACCTACTCGTCAAGCAAGTGTTGAAGGAGATAATTGGCTATTACCATTGCAATTGAAAATCGCAGGTCGTAGTAAAGAAATAGCTGGAGTAGGAATGAATAATGAAGCCACAGCTTCAAAAGATCAATTTGATAGGTTAGTTCCTCCAAGATTTGAAGATTATCTCGAAATGTACACTTCAAATCATGACTTCTTCTATCCATATTTTTCGACAGATGTTGTAGGCACTCAGGATGAATATGTATGGAACTTCGAGCTGAATTCTAATCACGCAAGTGGAATGGCATCTTTAAATTGGGATAACACTCCTTTCAAGGGTCAACTTGCTGGTCTTTGGTTAGTAGACGAAAAGACGGGAACAATTGTTGAAATGGCCTCAATTAATAGTTACTCCTTCTCATTTTCGGGTAAGAGAAGTTTCTCAGTCCATTATTCATTAGATCCAAATTATGAAGTACTACCAAGTAGGCTTTCTTTGGGAGACGCTTTCCCTAATCCTGCGGGAGAGTCTACTCAGATTCCTGTTTTACTTCCTAAAAGAGATTCCGCATATGAGTTAGAGCTTTCTGTTTTTGATATACAAGGAAGAAAAATAACGACTATCAAAGAAGGATCTTTCGAGGGGGGGATATACTATTTCGACTGGGACTTTTCAAGCAATGCCGATATCAAAAATGGTATTTACTTGTATCAACTATCTATTGACAATCAATCAATCCAATCGGATTACAAGAAAATTCTTATCAGAAAATAATTTGGGGATGAACAAACTAAGTACAATTATGAAAAACCTATTGATCGTTCTAGCCTTTGTCACTATTATTCCTTTGTCGGGGCAGATTGTATCAAGCCGCTCAAATGAAATAGAAATTGCATTTGATGAAGATCAAAAGCCAACTTCATTCGCTAAAATAAAATGGATTTCTCCGCGATTGGAGTATACCAACTTTGAAGAAGGAAGAATTGAAATAAAGGCTGAAGTGAGTTCTCAGTATACTTTAGAGTCGGTCACCCTGCACATCAAAAAAGGGCCAAACAAGGAGAAATTTGTATCCAGAAGTATCGCTGTAGATGACCCAAACAATGTCTCTGTAGATATGACGATGAAAGTGTTCGATGGGGAAACATGGTTGATTGTAGAGGCGAAGACTACTGACGGTTCTATTACTAGAGACTTAAGAAACATCAAGGTAGGTATGGATGCAATAGGCGATGCTGTGATGGCTGACAGGCAAGACTATGCACTTCTTTTTGGCACCAATAAATATGACAATTGGAGTGATTTAGTAAATCCTGTTTACGATGTTGAAGCTATTGGTAAAGAGTTAGAAGAGCGATATGGCTTCAAAGTGGAAATTGTAATAGACCCAGAACAAAACGATGTGATGACAAAGTTGAGGGAGTATGCTCAGATAAATTACAAGCCGCAAGATCAGTTACTCATCTTCTTTGCTGGGCATGGTCAGTATGATGATGTTTTTGGTGAGGGCTTTTTAGTGGCGAAAAATTCATTAAGAAACGATGTGAGTAAGAACTCTTACATTTCTCATAACAGAATCAGGAGTAACATCAATAACATTCCATGCGAGCATATCTTCTTGACAATGGACGTGTGTTTTGGAGGAACATTTGATCCACTCTTGGCTTCAAGTAGATCTGCGGCATATGAGATGACAGATGATAGAGAATACTTAGTAAGAAAATTGTCTAAGAAAACTAGAAAGTATCTTACTTCTGGGAGTAAAGAGTATGTTTCTGATGGTGTAGCTGGAGGCCATTCTCCTTTTGCGAGAAA
>JBGCFL010000165.1:0-4725 GCA_045106975.1 Ekhidna sp.
TCGATGGCTGTGAATCCAGAGCCTGTATTGAATCGATAATAATGAGCAAGCCCTTGTTCCGATGCGGATACACAACTCGCCTTATTGGCATTTATCTCGGCATCTGTTCTACCGTAATTCCAAACCCTAACTTCATCAAAAATGCCACGACCTAAATCTGTGATATTCGTAAAATCCTGATGTTTGATAGCACCAACATACCAATTAGCACCTTGCGTTTTAGTCATGGTAGTTATCTGTGAATCCGTATTAGTTTGTTGCTGGAGTACGCCATCATAGTAGACTTTCATTTTGTCTGGGTCATTTGACAAAGTAGGATCAAACACTATGGCAATGTGTACATCCGTAGAACTTGCGGGTGATGTATACTGGTTGTATTGCAAACTGGATTGGCCTCTATCATGAAGCACAATCAAGTTCTGAGTGTTCTGCTGAAAATATACTTCCAAATCATCATTCCTTGCATTCCCATTTAAGAAGTTACCCCCTATTGAAAAAAGACTATTATAAAAGTTTGTTGGGGCGGTGATTCCATTGAAAACAAACTCTAATGTATATCCTTGTGTATAGTCGAAATCCCAGGCATTTGCAGTACTTGCAAAATCTCCAATTCCGCCTCCCAAATTAAAAGCACTCCCTGCAGCTGGTGGAGTTTGAGCCAAAACCTCGAAAGTGGTTGTACGAGTCAGGTTCCCCGTATTAAAGTCTATCGCATTTCCAGTACCAGCAAAAGGGCCGTCGATGACCGAGTTTGTCAATGTATCTTTTAGTAAATATTCAAATCCCGCTTCAGAGCCGTCTACTGTGACTGTATATGAGGTGGATCCATCAGGACAAATGGAAGAGGTCGAAGTAGTAGATACCGTTTGTGAAGTGGCGTTACATTGACCAAATGTTTGTGCAGTAATTGCAGCTGTAAAAAGTAGTGTTGTTAATATTCTATTCATAATAATTTTGTTTAAGGCGATACAAACAGACTATGAATAGTTAGCAAAATTTCAGGCGATGAGAATTCGCTTGAAGTGAATTAGAATTTGCGAGAAATACGATTAACGTTACTTAGAAGTGGTTTCAAATTTGACTTAAAATCTCTAGCAAGACATCTTTCTTTCTGGTAGCAACGGGTATTTTCGATCCGTCTTTCATGGATACCACCCCTCCTTCTCTTTTCTCATATTTACTAAAAAAGCTGAGGTTGATCAAATGTGATTGATGCGTTCGGAAAAATGGTTGATCATCGAAAAGGCGTTCGTACTCTTTTAATGTGCGAGACACCATCAGTTTTCGGCCATCTTCGAGAAAAAAGATGGTATAATTATTATCTGACTGGCATCTGATTATCTCCTTAATTGCTATGAGGTAGACAGAATCTGCATCCTTCAGTACAATGTTTCGATCTTGCGCCTCCTTATTATTGTTGTCTAGAAAGTTGGTGATGAGTTGTTCCTGCTCAATAGCTGTGGTCCGAACTACTTTTTCTACCGCGCTTTTCAATTCTAGAGGGTCGACAGGCTTCAGTAGGTAGTCGATTGCGCTATACTTGAACGCTTTGATAGCATACTTATCATGTCCAGTAACGAAAACGACTTGGAAATCTGGCTTGCCATAGCGAGAAATAAGATCGAATCCTGTGCCATCTTTCATTTCCACATCAAGAAATAAAACTTCTGGATTGATGGAAGATAATAGTTCTAAACCCTCGACGACTCCTTCTGCCTCACCTATGACTTGAGCCTCTGGCACATGCTTGTGAAGTAAAGCCTTCATGTTGTCCCTCATGGGACTTTCGTCATCGATAAGTGCTACTTTCAAAGGGTTTATTTTAATGTAAATGTAATGAAAGTGTAACCTTTAATCCTCGAGTGGATCCCCACTCATCAGTCCAATTTTCCATGTTCAAAGTAATCTTTTCCTTCAATGACTGATTCAGTAGGTCGATTCGCTCTTTGATAATCTGAGTGGACAAAGACCTCTTTCGTGAGTTTGAGTTCTCTTGTATACCTCCTCCATTGTCTTTAATCACGACCGTAATGGCTTCATGTTCTTTACTAAACTGAACATCTATCTTCATTTTCTCACCTTTCGGTGGGATTCCATGATCAATGGCATTTTCAACAAACGGTTGAATGAGCATAGGAGGTACTCGATCAAAATCTGTATCTATATTCTCATCAATGGCTACAGTATATTCGATTTGATCTTTTAGACGTTTCTGATTGATCTCTAAATAACCTGACAGCATATCCACTTCGTCCTCAATGGAGATGAGCTCTTCGCGTGAATTCTCCAATATATCACGCATCAGTCTAGAGAAAGTATCCAGATATGTACTGGCATTATCTACATTGTTTTCCATGAGAGATGATTGAACAGCTACCAGTGCATTGGATATGAAATGAGGGTTTAATTGTGATCGTAAAAAACGCTGTTCTACCTCTATTTGCTTTTTCCTTTTTGCAGCATTTCGTTGGCGATTCACAATAAGTATTACGACGACTATGAAGACAAATGCAAGTAGGCTAAAAATGATTATAAGATTTCTCTGTTTGAGTAGTAAGGACTGAATTTCTGAGGCTTGTTTTAACGAATCGATCTCTGCCTCCTTTTTTTCTGTTTCATATTTAGTTTGAATGTCATTTATTGACTTGGCAACAGCCTCATTGCGGATGCTATCATTTACAGAGATGTATGAATTGCTATAATTTAAAGCTAATTCCATGTTGCCGAGTTTTTCAGCTGCAGCGCTAGCACTTTCATATAAACCGACGAGATGAATTAAACTGGCTTTTTCTTTAGTCAGATCAATCCCTATTTTGGCTTGTTCCAATGCTTTCCCGTACTGCTCCATTTTATAATAAGAGTTGGAGGCTAGAGAGTATGTTGGGATCTCTGTGTCAAAATTATTGGTCTTAGTCGTTTCACTTCTGCATAGCTCAATGTATTTGATGGCAGCAGAATAGTTTTCGCTAGCCATGTGATATTGTGCCAGTTCATAAAAAAGCAATTCTAGTTCGTAGGCATCATTCCTTGAGATAGCCAACTCTTCCGCAATAGTCAATTGCATTGCGGCTGTCGCTAAATGATTTTTTCTTTCTTCATTTTCGTCCTCAACAGCCATGCCGTTATACACACCTGCGATGAATACACGATTGAAAACCGTATAACTAGTGTCTTGCAAACTAAGACTGTATTTCAAACTTTTCTCAAAGCTTTTTATTGATTGCTGAATATTTCCGAGCAGTTTATGAACATAGCCTAATTCGAAATAGACAGCCATTATTTTAAGGTCATAGTTAACCTTCTCTGCTTCAGAAATGCAAAGTTGGTACATCATCACAGCCTGTTCCAAGTTCCCGACCCTATCTAGTTGTCTTCCTTTTAGATAGTATGACTGAGCCTTAATCCTTGATTTTTCTGGTTGTTCGACGGTGTGCAAGTACTGGTCCACAGAATCTAGCATCAACATTGCCATATCTGCGTTTCCTCGTCGCAATTCAAAAGTAGCTTTTGATTGATATAGGATCGCAAGATTTTCTGTGTCGTATTGTTTGGATATTTCTATTCGTCTGTCAAGATCCCTTAGCATGTTATCGTTTTCATACTGCCACTCTGGAACTTCTCTTCTCATTTTGAGCAGGCGTGTCTCCAATGTGTATATTTCATATTCTACGCTAATCTTGAGTAAACTGTCTATCGACTTTAGCGCTTGATCAGCTTCTTTTTGTAGGTATGTTTTTTCCAGTTCGTTAATGGATCGTTCAAGATTGGAGGAAATTTGCACTAAAGAATCACTTAGTTTTTTATACTCCTGATTTTTTTGAGCACTAAATCCCATATCGGGAAATAGCATAGAGATCAAGAAGGTGAAGAAAAGATACAAGCGCATGCAGGCTGTTTTTTTTATAAAAATAATGACTCCCCGATTAAATAAGTGTTACTCAAGTGGATCTTATGATAACTCAAAAAAGTTATCCTTGTAAAACAAAAAAAGCGACCCCATTGGAGTCGCTTTCCGCATAGCTAGTTGATAGCTAAGCTGCCTTAGTTCGATTTATTTATTTTCAATGTGATCTGCTCTTCTGAGTTCGATACTTGCATTAAATAAGTACCCATCTGCATAGATGAAACATCTACTCTTCCATTCACCTGAACATATTCCTTGATCAATTGACCATTCAATCCGTAGAATCTAAGGTCTACTAATTCATTGGTATCAATCATTATGTATTCTGTCACTGGATTTGGATAGATCTTAATAGCTTCTGCCAACCCATCGTTCAAGCCTAATGCAAGTGCTACCTCAAATGAGACAGTGGCTGTTGCTGCATTGTGATTAATATCCCCCACTTGTAAAACGGTGACAGTAACCATTCCCTCAGTGCCATCAAGAGTAATAGTCGTCCCAGAAATAGTAGCTGGTCCAGATACTTCATATGTCAAATCCAAACCTGAATCTACTGTTGCTACTACATCAAACGCAGCATCAGTTGGCTCTTTATTATCTATCTCTGTTACACTTATGACCTGATCAATCATGTTAATTGTCAACGTAGCATCATTGATAGTGAATGTATAATTATCACCTGCTTCACTTGCTGAAACTGTCAACGAGATTGGATAAGAACCAGCGCTTGGTTGTCCTTCTACTCCACTAGCTGTTGTGCTTATGGAAATAGAAGCGTTTAAGTCCGTTTCTCCTTCTCCATTAACAAAGCCAGTAAACTG
>JBGCFL010000166.1:0-10908 GCA_045106975.1 Ekhidna sp.
GATCAGATTGATTTATTGAACAAGTCGATTAAATACTTCAAGGAAGCGGAAGACTTTGATAAGGGAGAATTCGAGCTCTCCGTTTTCGGTCATGAGGATGAAGCGGTTTCATCCTTCCGAAATTTTGATAATCAATATCAAAATGATATGGATTTAGAGATTGAAGACAATTTCAAGATTGCTGTCAACTCAGTAAAAAAACAAGCAAGAATTTTTAAGAGCGTTCTAAAACTCGACAAGAACTTTCATGTCTACATACATGGAGATAGAGAGTTGATAGAGCAGGGTGAAGAACCTGATGGAAGAAAATTTTATAAAATTTACTACGATCAGGAGTCCTGATTTAGCATATGATGACTCTCCATCAACTGAATTAAAACCTTAATACAAAACAGTTTGCATAGCCCGTGGGGGTATTTTCAACTCAACTTTCTGATCCTCCCAATAAAGAGTGTAATCTATCTCTGACTCACCACTGTTCATAATAACAGTCGCATAGGAATTGTTTTCATTTTTAAAGGTGGTTGCTTCTAAAAAACTTCTACTTGCTACCGTACTAACTCTTTTTGCTCCAGGTTTAATAAACTTAGAAAAATGACCAATGTAGAAATAAGTAGGAGTGTATACCAAGTCACCTGTAGTTAAATCAGCATGTATCGGAGCAAAGCACAAATTTTGAACATGATTAGGCCCTCCTGTTTCGTCTAAAAGAATATTCCAATCTGTCCAAGCGGCTGTCCCTCTATTAAAATCATTTATCATGGAGTTTCCATATCTCTCGGCATTTGGCCAAAATTCGTATTTGGTCTGATCAAAAGCTTCATTGCATCCTTCTGTAAAAATTAACTCCTTATCAGGATACGATTCTTTCACTCTTGCTAGATTCTCGTATTTTGGTTCGCTTCCTGTCCATGTTTCATACCAATGAAACCCTACACCCCAAACATATTTTGAAGCATCGGGATCATCCAGAATAGTGTTCGCTCTATTGGTGATCAAATCACGGTTATGATCCCATACAATGATTTTTTTATTTCCCAACCCTTCCTTGTCAAGTGTAGGTCCAAGGTGATTTTTAAGAAAATCTCTCTCCTCCTCGGCGGAGTAAATACATGACTCCCATCGCTGAGTCGCCATTGGCTCATTTTGAATAGTGAGTCCCCAAATCGGGATGTTTTCAGCTTCATAGGCCTTTATGAACTTAGCATAATACATTGCCCAAGCATCATAAAATTCTGGCAAAAGCTTCCCCCCTTTTAGCATGCTTCCATTTGTCTTCATAAAAGCAGGAGGACTCCAGGGGCTTGCATAAGTTAATAATGAGCCGCCTGCCTTTGCTATGGCTTTTTTAATCATAGGAATGCGGTATTCCTGATCATGTGAGATACTGAATGTGTTTAATTCTTTATCTCCTTCTTCAATGTATGTATAAGATTCGCTACTAAAATCACAACTATGTATTGTGGTTCTCAGCAATGAATATGAGATTCCTGAATCACTATAATACGCATTCAAAAATTCTTCTTTTTTATCTTCAGAGAGTTTGGAAAACACTTCTGCTGAAGCATCTGTGATAGCACCTCCAATACCTACAAATGTTTGAAATTCTTTTGACGGATTAACAAAAATTGATAATTCTGTTTCTAAAGGTTGACGTCCTTGCTCGAAAGAGCCTTCCATTGTCTTGGAAAGTCTTAACTCAGTATCTTTTGCTGTCGTGTAAACAGTAATATCACTAGGCAACTGTAATTCCAATGTTTCTACTTCAGTTTCCACTTTTTCAGAACAAGAGATAAAAAGAATTAAGGAAAATAATAGAGAGTTATATTTAATCATATTGAATATTATTTTTTGGCCCAAACGTATGTACTGACTGAACCAGGATCCAAAGCAGTTGAAAATTTGACATCACCTTGAACGACATTAAATTCTTTTCGAGAATCAGAGTTATTAAGCACCAATAAAACTACTTTTTCGTCAGGTGTTGTATAAGCTACATTGGGTAAATCGTCACTGGAATCACTGGAAATTCGCACAGAACCTGGTCTCACATATTTAGATATATGGGCAATGACATAATAACCAGCATTCCTTTTTACTGCATCTCCATCAATAGTAATCCCTCCAAGACACTGATTACAACCGCCATCTGTATGCGGCTCTAAGTCAGAATTGGAGGACAGGTTCCACTCTATAACATTTCGACTCCAGTTTCTCTGCGATCCAATAACCACTTCTCTAGTGTGCCACTTGAGGTCCTCACTAAAATTTCCTGGAGCTCCGAACCATTGTTCAGTGAAGTAAATACTTTTATCTGGGTGTGCATTTCTCACCACTGACAGTGCGTCTATATTCCCCGCATACAAATGAAAGGCCGAACCATCTACATACTTTTTTGCCTCAGTATCATTCAATATAGTGATAGGATAATCTGGTCTATCTGCATTATGGTCGTATATCACAATTTTTGTCTCTATACTATTATCATTAAAAAGTGGACCTAAGCTTCCTTTGATAAATTCTCTTTGATTCTCAGCCGTCATATACATACTTGGGTTATTTCCATCATGCAACGGCTCATTCTGTATACTCAAATACCCTACTGTAATTCCTATCGCTTCCATCTCTTGAACATACTTGAGAAGATAAAGTGCATAAGAGTTATAAAACTCTTCCTTTAATGAACCTCCTTTCGGTGAGTTATTGTCCTTCATCCATGCTGGAGGAGACCAGGGAGAAGCCATGATTTTGATATCTGGATTTACTGACAGAATTTTTTTAATCATCGGTATTAATACAGGCTCATCAGGAGCAAGGGAAAAATTTTGATGACTTGTGTCTAGATCACCACCTTGATGATCATTGTAAGAGAATACATCTTGATCCAAATCAGAAGAACCTATGCTAATTCTGATAAAGCTCAGCCCTATCTGTCCTTCATCTACACCAAATAATTCATTCAATAGCTTTTCTTGCTCTGATTTACTCATTTGATTTAAATGAGATGCACTACCACCTGTCAAAGCAAATCCAAATCCATCAACATCTTGAAATGTAACTTCTGAGTTGATATTTATCAATCTATTTAATGATTCATCAATGGTATTTATGCTCCCCTCTTGAATTTCAAAACGAGATGATTCATTGGCTTTAGTCAAAAGATGTTTTACATCAGGAACTTCCATATTCAACTCTTCAGAAGTAGGAGGTGCAAAAACTTCTTCTTTCTTTTCTTGGCACCTTACTGTGAGTAACAAGGCAAAGAAAAAGATGGTTAAATTTTTAAATTTAGTGGAAATGAGCATTGAAATTATTTTTACTAAATAAGTAAAGGAGAAGGTCCTTTTTCAACCTTCTCCCATTTAAGTAAACAACAAAAAAATTAAAGTACTTCTTTGATCACTACATCATCGAGAACAATTCCCTCATTAAATCCGGCTGTAGATCCTTCTGGAGCAAATCCTGATCCAGCTTTGAATACTAAGAAGAGTGATCCTGCAGCCGATAAATCATTAGAGGTTACTGTAAATTGACCATTTTCATTTATCAATAAAGAAAAAGGATTTACAGCTGAGCATGATGCTGCAATATCTAAGATATCTCCACTAAACTCTGTAGCGCTGCAATTTTCACCTTCACCAAAACTCTTAATGGCAAGTTGAGTAGCGTCTCCTCCAATGTTACTTTCATCTACTGGCTCTTCAGTAACCAAGTATACTTCAAACCATGTCGCAAGTGTCCCTGATGTACTACTCACGTTTGCGCTAAATTGATATGTACTACCAGCTGTCAATTGTACTTCTTGGAAAAATGTATGATTAGACCACTGATAGAAATTATCTTCGGCATCTTTCCCATTTTGAAAAATAAAATTTCCATTTTCGAAACGGTGGTTTGTCGCATTATCCTCAGCAGTCCACAGAGCTCTTGATGTCCACCCTGTCTCATTGCTCATGTCTCCATTAACTAATAGGTTAGGGCCAAATCCTGAAACAGTTACCTCCTGAGAAAACTCAGAAGTTCCCCCTTCATTTGTTACTGTTAAAGCCACGGTGAAAGTACCGCTTTGTGTATAAGTATACGTTGGATTTTCTTCTGTAGAAGTACCCATTTGATCACCAAAGTTCCATGCAAAGCTATCTCCATCAATAGATGTACTTGTGAAAGAAACTGTTAACGTATTTATCTCATCAACCCTACTAGTGAAACTAGCAAAAGGTTCTTCAATAGTGACGCTATCTCCATCATCTTCTCCACATGAAATCATGGCTAATGATGCAGCAATAATCATTGCCGAAATGTATCTGGATTTTTTAAAAAAATTGATCATATTAAATTGTATTTTGGTTAAAAAATTTGAGTCAAAAATTAAATTAGTTTGGATCTAGCTTTGGATTTCTATCCAACTCTTCTTGGGGTATTGGTAGTAATATTTTAGATGCATCCATACTGTAATCCGTAGGGCTTCCAGTCCTAAGGTCTATTTCATTTAGGCTGTTCATCACATTGACTACCTCTCCATACCGTACCAGATCATCCCATCTTTGAGCCTCTTGGGATAGCTCCAATCGTCTTTCTTTTAGTATGGCACTTCTCATACTCGATTGATCTGAACTCACGGATGGAGGTAAATCATTTAAATTCACTCTGTTTCGAATTCGATTCACTTCAGTCGCTGCTTCACCTAGTCGATTAAGTCCTGTTAACGCTTCTGCCTTTAATAGCACGATATCTCCATAGCGCAATAAGTATGGTCTGTTGGAGCTGGCCCATGAATCTGCATTTTTCCATTTATAAGCGAAGGGTATCGCACTTCCTGGGGCATTACCCCAGTATTCATCCACCCAATTGACTGCTTCAAAAAGAACTGAAGCATCTCTACGTATTAAATCACCTTCACTATTGTAAGCATTGATTAAATCTTGAGATGGAGTCACAAATTTCCTCCAAGAGTCACCTGAAATTGATGGAGGAAGTACTAGCTGTGGACCAAAATTTCCCTCATTCCCCCCTAAATACTGGACCTCAAGGATTGATTCCGCATTGTTATAATTATTTCCATCAAAAAGTTCATTGTAGTTGATCAGACGATATCCCGCAGAGCTGCTTTCAACCAATTCTATATATCCTAATGCAGCATCAAAATCAGGATTCGGCCTTTGCAACGAGGCTTTTGCTGCCAAGGCATTCGCTGCACCTGATGTTGCCCTTGCCTTATTGATAGCTGCATCTGCTCCATATGTATCTGGTAGGCCAGCTATTGCATTTTCTAAATCTTTTAATATCTGAGTGTAAATTACCTCCACAGAGGATCTCGGAACTTGAGTGTCTTCGGGATCTGCAGAAGAAGTGAAATTCAACACTAATGGAATACCCCCCCATTTGTTTACCAATGTGTAATAGTGAAAAGCTCTCAAAAAATAGGCTTCCGCTATAATTTGTTCTCTACGTGCCTCTGATAAATTAGGATCGCTAACTAATGGAGCTTTTTCAATCACCACATTAGCTTTCGCTATAGCATTATAAATATTGGACCAATTCGTAAATAACCTTGAATTTGTAGAGGATATAGTAAGCCAATCGATTTGAAATATCTCAGGATTGTCTCCTCCCGCATAATGATTATCAGATCGAACATCTTGAAACAAAACATTATCCCAAACATAATACTCTGCTTGGAATGATTCGTACGCGCCAGTAAGGGCCGCTTCTATTTGTCCTGCATTATCGTATGCAACATCGCTAGTCTCTTCAGAAATAGGTGATAAATCAAGAAAGTCATCACAACCTGAACTTAGCAATGTAGAGAGCAGCGAGATCGATAAAATTTTTAAAAATTTCATATCTATTTTTTTTTAAAATGTAATATTTAATCCTGCTATGAAGCTTCGTGTTTGAGGATAGGTACCATAGTCAATCCCTTGGGCTGTGTTGCTAGGACCAAATGCATTGACCTCTGGATCAAATCCTGAGTAAGAGGTGAATGTTAAAAGATTTTCTCCCGTGACGTATATTTTAAAGCTAGTAAGCCCAATTTTTGATACCAGTTGATTAGGAATTTCATAACCGACTGTTAAAGTTTTTAGTCGGAGATAAGATCCATCTTCAATAAATCTGGTTGAGATTCTAGAATTATCTGTATTCCCCCAAGATGCTCTTGGAGTACTAGTATTGTCACCTGGCTGTTGCCATCTATCCAACACTGCAGTAGATTGATTTTTAGGATCTGTCATCCCTTCAATGTCTATCCTTGACGCATTAAGAATGTCCCCTCCATAATTCCCTTGAAAGAAGACAGTGAGGCTGAAATTTTTATAATTAAGATTGTTGGTAAATCCATAAATAAAATCAGGATTGGAGTCACCTATAATAACTCGATCATCTGCTGTAGGGTCGAATGTACTTTCACCATTCTGATCAATATAAAATGCATCTCCTGTTTCTGGGTCAACTCCTCCAAATTGATAACCATATAGAGTGCCTAGTGGAAGTCCTTCTCTTACAAGACTTGCCTCTCCTCTACCTGCAATTGCACCGACAAAAAGTTCTTGCCCAACTAAATCAACCACTTCGTTTCTATTCACTGAAAAATTAATATTCGATGACCAGAAAACTTGTTTGTCAATATTGACCGTATTTAAGGAAATTTCTATTCCTTTATTTCTTAGTGAACCAATATTTTGAATGGCATTATCAAATCCAGTTATTCTTGGCAATGGTGCGTTCAAAAGCAAGTCATTTGTCTCTTTTAAATAAGCATCTATTGTAAGTCCTATTCTATTATTTAAAAATCCTACATCTATTCCTATATTGGATTGTTGAGTTTCTTCCCACTTCAGCGTGTTATTGCTTATTGATGCAGGAAAAGTTCCTGGCTGAGTCACACCTCCTATAGGGTAATTGGCTCCTCCACCAACTAAACCGAGATAAGCATAATTATTACCAATTTGATCATTCCCTACTATACCCCATCCTGCTCTCAACTTTAGCTCACTTACTTTATCTATATCTGAGAAAAAACCTTCATCAGAGATTCGCCAACCAGTTGAAAATGAAGGAAAATAACCCCATCGATTTTCTGGGCCGAAAACACTTGACCCATCTGCTCTAAAATTGACTGTTAATAAGTATCTGCCGTCATACTCATAGTTTATTCTGCTTATAAAAGACTGATTAGCTTTTTCGGATTTAGAAGCAGTAGCATTGATGATATCTGAACCCGCATTTGGCGTTTGTATCCCATTTCCAGCAAAATTTTGGGTAGTAATACCGCTATTTTCCCATTCCCATTTCTGCATTACAAATCCCGCCAAGGCATTAAAATTACCTTTTCCAACCTCCTTTTGAAATCTAATGGTATTATCCCATATATAGTAGCTGCTCTTATCAGAATTACTTATTGATCGTCCATTTAAAGCCCGTCCAAAAGAAGTAAGGAATGGATCAAGAAAAGAATCAAAAATTCCATTACTGTGATCTACTCCGATATTGGATTTAAATATCAATCCTTCAAACAATGTTGCTTCTGTGTAGGCATTCCCAATAAGTCGTTGATTTCTGTATTCTCTAATAATCCCATCAGTGCTAGCAATAGGATTTTCCCAATTTTGGAAGGGATTACTTGTGAATGTTCCGTCATCATTAAACACACCTATGTTTGGAGGAGTAGATAGTGCTCCTAGTAATACACCTCCTTGGTTTACATTTTGATTATCAGTTACGTCAACATCAGAATACACCGTATAAGCTATTCTACTTCCCACCTTCAGCCATTTGGACGCTGTGTGGTCTAAGTTGATTTTAAAATTAGATCGGTCCATTCTAGATGAACGAACAGCTCCATTTTGTTCTACCCATCCTCCAGAAATATAGTATGAAGTACTTTCATTTTTACCTGAAATTGAAAGCTGATAATTTTGAGTGAATCCCCTTTGAAATACTTTATCCTGCCAATCGGTATTTTCAGTATACTGATTCCAATCAGTATTTTGACCTAACTCAGTCATGAGAATACGATAATCTCTATCGTCCAAAACAGATAATGTATTCCACACTTCCGAAAATCCAATGTATGTATCTAGAGAAATAGAAGTCTTGCTTGAAGTTCCCATTTTGGTGGTGATTAAAACCACTCCATTTGATCCTTGGGATCCATATATAGCGGCGGAGGAAGCGTCCTTTAGGATAGTAATTGATTCAATATCAGACGGATTAATAGATCTTGTATCTCCAGTAGGGACTCCATCCACTACATAGAGCGGTTCGCTTCCCGCATTAATTGAGTTAGTTCCTCGAATTCTCAAATTTATTCCTTGTGAGGGTTTCCCTGAACTTGATAAAACCTGCACTCCTGCGGCTTTTCCTTGTATTAAGGAACCAAATTGATTGTTGGGTCTAAGTTTCATATCAGTATCTTTTATTAAAGAAACTGCTCCAGTTACATCTTTCTTTTCTTGTGTACCATATCCTACAACTATTATCTCATTTAATGATGTGATGTCCGATTCCATTATTATTGAAAAGGTGATTTGATTTTTAATTGGAATAGTTTGAGTTCTCATTCCGATATAGCTTACTAAAAGAACATCATCCGGCGATGTGTTGGGAATTTTAAAAAAACCATCAATATCAGTTATTGTCCCTTTTTGAGTCCCTTTAATTCTAACAGTAACTCCAGGCAGGGTTTCGCCTGAATCATCAACTATCTTTCCGCTGATTGGCGTCTGAGCATAACTTATGGTTGCGAAAAATATTAGTATCACAGAGAAACAAAATGTTTGTCTACCACTGGATTGATTTTCAGTGTTTTTAAAGATGGTCTTCGTCATGTTGCTTATCATCATTTGCTTTATAGTATACTATTGAATCGACAAAGAATCGGAATTCGTTTGAGGGGCTTTTCAATAGCAGGACTGAGTGCAATTAATTAGATAAGCACAGGAAATTCTACGGTAAGTAGTGAAAAAGTGGATTGAAAAGAGCTTAATGAACTGTTAAGAAATTCATTATCAAATACTTACATAAATACGTCTTCTGAAAAAAAGTGGATTGAAGTTGTAGCAAGGAACGAACTAGTCATCCGTATTTTGAAAAGCGTCTATGTTTTGCACCTTGTCTTCAAACTCATCCCTAAGTCCATGTGCTTTGTTTTTTATGCGTACGCGATAATTATAAATGGTATTCACAGAGTACCTTAAAAGTCTGGCAATTTGTGAGCTGTCTTTTATGCCTAATCGAATTAATGCAAAGATTCGAAACTCTGTATTTAAAATTTCATCTTCCTTCAATTCAATTTCCTCTCCTTGTTGAAGTAAACCATTAAATTGTTTGATAAAATCTGGATAAATGTTTAAGAAAGCTTGATCAAAAGTTTTGTAAAACTCACGAACCTCCGTATCGATTACTTCCTGTGAGTTAACCTTTTGATATAAAGCTTCATATTTCCTATTAGCAATCATTTTCTTTACAACCTTCTGATATTTATCTATTTTATCGATGTATTCAGAATGAATATTTAAGAAATTGGCAATGTATTGCTCCTTGACATGATTAGACTCAGATAAATCTAAATAGAGCTTTTCCAGTTTTGTTTTTGTCTGCGTTAAATGTCGATTAGCACTGTTAAGTTTTCCATTGGAAAGTTTCAATCCATTTCTAGCTATAGAGAGTTTTTTTACTTGTCTATAAATTAATATTGAAGTAATCAAAAGAACAATAGATAATAGACTAATTATTATTAAGTTCTGCTTTAGTCTATTTTTTTGTTTATCGGAAATCTGTTGGTAGGAGGCAGTAATTTGTGAGAGTGTTCTAGATATCTCGAGAAATCTTAGTCGTGAATTGTAAAACATAGCGTCTTCGTAAGCATTTTTAATATATCTGTATGCTTTTTCAACTTGGTTTTCTTCATGAATTAGTGTTGCTAACATTGATAATGAAGCATTGTCTTTTACTGAGGCACGAATATCTGATATTGCTGATAAAAGAAGATATTCCTTTTGTTTTTCTTGATTGTTCATCAATTCATAAATTAACGATCTGTGAAATGTGAATAGCGAGTACTCTTTGGTACCAGAAGACACTCTACCTAACATTTGTGTATTTACCTCAAGACATTCATCCAACCTTCTATCGTCTAATAAATCCTTCTCAAGAATTGATAAAAAAATATTGGTGTTCTCCTCAATCAGACTTAATAATGTGTCTTTGTAAGTTTTATATAATGCTAAATAGTTAGATGTACCATCTTCTGTAATCGCATAAAAACTTAAATCTTCAAATAGTTTTCGAGCTATGTTACAGTATCTTAAAAAAAGTGGGGCTGATAAATTTTTGGTGTCAATTTGTTTGAGTACATCTTCGGCTTCTTTGCTCCTTCCTACATTTCCTAATGTCGCAGATAAATATATTCTGGCCTCATCAAGTAGTGCCCTATCATTTAATGCCTTAGCTATATCGAGGTTTTTTTCAATGTAGAAAAGCGTCGAATCAAAACTGTACTTTTCAAATTCATCAATTACTGCTAAATAGTAGATATATTTTTGTCTTAAATTTTCTGATGAATTAGCCAATTTCTTGTATGCTTCTACTCTTAGAATCTTCTCCGAGTCATACCTATCCTTCTTCCCCATCTCGTTCTCGAGTACACTCATTAAAGAGTCAATTTGTCCACTAGCACTACTTGCAAATAAATAACAGGCTAGGATTAGAAAAAATCGAGATGTTTCTTTGATAAACCCTTTCATGAATTAATAATAAGTATTGATTCTAATTAAAAATCTAACACAAGCATAATGTTTTCTGAGAATTTAATCTACCAGACTGCTTTAGTAAATTAATCAAAACTCAGTCGTTTCTGTTTTATTCGCTGTGTAGGTTATTAGACGAAAGGCATCTATTTCAGAAAGA
>JBGCFL010000167.1:0-14444 GCA_045106975.1 Ekhidna sp.
TTCTCCACATTGGTAGCTCAAAATGCTGTCGCAGAATTGAAAGGAACAGCCTTAACAATGGTGACTTGCATCGGATTTGCCATCACCATTTTCAGTATTCAATTGCTTTCCTTTTTGACTGATTACTTTAATCATCCATCTGTTTATATGGTCTTAGGAATAGGACCAATTATTGGGTTGATTGCTCAGTTTAAGAATAGATAATGGAATTATTCTATTCGTCCTCTTTATATCCTATAACCCAGCTTAAAGTCAATGAATAGTACTCAATACGCCCAAACCCTATGTATGCACTAAAGTTTAGATCGACCGCATCTTGAAACCCGATACTTGGAATAAAGGATGTTGCATATTCAGGTTCAAGTTCTACATTGAAAGGGTTTATGGTAGTGCCTGTTTGAACAGTTCTAAAACTTGTCCAACCAGCTCCAAATCCAAAATAAAAACTAGTCTTGTTAATTGGCTTGACATTGATGTCTGCATAAAAAGAGTTGAAGTAATCACCTAGTCCAATTTTACCAACTAGTCCAACTCTAATATCGTCTGCTATTTGAAACTTGGGTTGAAAATCAAGCATTGGAGCTGCTTCCCCTTCATAAAATGAAGCACCTAATCCAATAGTGAAATTAAATTGAGCAATCGATGAAAACGATAATGCAAATAAAAATGCTATAAAAATGGTTCGCTTCATTCCCCTGCTTTCACGAACTCATAGTCATTGACATCCCAGTCAATAACTAATCCTCTTCCTACCCCTTTTGCTACTTGGTCCCCATATAAATGATGAACCAGATATAGTGCCACATCATACGACTTGGCTCCACCTGCTGAGGTAAGTAGGTTATCATGATGCACGAAGCTTACATTTTCATGTACTGTCAGTTCAGGAAAAGTCTCTCGGTATTTACCAATGTCGGTTGGGAAAGTGGTAGACTCTTTACCCGTTACCAAACCAGCTTTTGCTAAAATAAATGCGCCATCGCATAGTGACATGACATAATCGGCACCATTACCTGTTTCATTTATCCAATTGATGAGTGCTTCATTTTCTAGATCTGTATCCATATTATGTTCGGCACTAGGCACAACCAAAATATCAATTTCTGGAACATCCTGACTGTCAAATGAGTAATCCGGAATGATTTTCAACCCTTCGAATGTGGTCAATGTATCTTGGTTTTCAGCTATTGTGAAAACATTGATTCCACCATCCGTATGAAAGATAGTATGCTGAAAAATATCATATGGAGCCATTAACTCAGAGTTGTATACTCCTTCTATAATCAAAAAAGCCGCATTGAAAGATTGGCCTTGAGCTATTGGTTCTATAACTACTTTTTCCTCTTCTTGCGGTTGAGGAGCTGAGCATGCAACTAAACAGCAAAGAAGAATTAGAAAGTTTTTCATGCTAAAGCTTAAAAGCGTCCTTTACTTGATCCACATAATCAAGCTTTTCCCATGTGAATGTCTCCACTACTTTCTTGATTTCGTCTCCTCCATTTCCTTGGAAAGTCACTTGCTTCACTTCTGGGGTTCTGCCCATATGCCCATATGCCGCTGAGTCTGAATAAATAGGTTCTTTCAACTTCAGTCTTCGAATAATTGCCGCAGGCTTCATGTCGAATATTTCCGTAACCTTCTCAGCTATTTCGCCATCATTCATGTCCACATTGGCCGTCCCATATGTATTGACATAAATACCCATTGGCTCGGCTACACCTATTGCATAAGAAACTTGCACCAAAATTTCATTTGCTACACCTGCAGCACATAAATTCTTAGCAATATGTCTAGTGGCATAAGCAGCACTTCTATCTACTTTGGAAGGATCTTTTCCTGAAAATGCTCCCCCTCCATGTGCTCCCTTACCACCGTAAGTATCAACAATTATTTTTCTACCAGTCAAGCCTGCATCGCCGTGCGGTCCACCTATTACAAATTTTCCTGTTGGATTTATGTGATAAGTAATTTCATCATTGAAAAGTGCTTGATTACCCTCTTTCAATTTGGCCTTCATGCGAGGAATCAAAATAGTGATGATATCCTCTTTGATTTTCTTAAGCATGTTGTCTTCACTATCAAACTCATCATGCTGAGTTGAAACAACAATGGCATCTATTCTTACTGGCGTATTGTTATCGTCATATTCAATCGTCACTTGAGACTTAGCATCTGGTCTCAAGTACGTCATTTCTTTTCCTGCTTTTCTTATGTCGGCAAGCTCCATCAAAATTCTATGAGAAAGGTCTAATGCCAAAGGCATGTAATGATCAGTTTCTTTAGTCGCATAGCCAAACATCATTCCTTGATCACCTGCTCCCTGTTCTTCTTCTGAAGCTCTTTCTACCCCTTGATTGATATCAGGAGACTGCTCATGAATGGCGGATATTACTCCACATGAGTTTCCATCAAACATATACTCACCCTTCGTATAACCTATTCTGTTGATCACATCTCGAGCGATGTTTTGTACATCAACATATGCGTTGGTTTTCACCTCACCAGCCAATGTAACAAGGCCAGTAGTTACCATGGTCTCACAAGCCACTTTGCTCTCAGGATCAAAAGCAAGAAAATGATCAACTAGTGCATCAGAGATTTGATCAGCAATTTTATCAGGATGTCCTTCGGATACAGACTCGGAAGTAAATAAGTATGGCATTCAATAACTGTTTAGAATTACGGTGGGCAAATTTATACGATTAGAGACAATAGGTTAAGGGAATTGACCAAAACTAAAAATGGTTGGCATTTTATGTATTTGAATGTCGGTTTTCTGCCATTTTCTAATAGTTTGAGTCAAAATAAATTCCTTTTCTCCAGATATATCTGATGCAATACTTAGCAATGTCTCAGGATTGCAATGCTTGATAATATCTGCCACTAAAGGATGATTCCTATAAGGAGTCTCCATAAATAGCTGCGTGTAACCAGCATTGGCCATTTGTTCCAACTCTTTTATTCGTTTTATTCTTGGCGCTTTATCAATGGGAATGTAGCCATTGAAGGTAAATCGCTGACCATTAAATCCCGAGGCAATTAATGCCATCTGAATAGATGATGTCCCTGGCATAGGCACCACCTGAATGTTGTTTTGATGAGCGCAACAAACCGCCAAGTTTCCTGGGTCAGCCAAACAAGGCAATCCTGCCTCAGACATCACCACCATATCTTTTCCCTTTCTGATTGGCTCAAATCTTTCGTACATCTGCTCCCAAGAAGATTTCTTGTCTAAGATCTCAAAATGCAGGTCATCTATGACTATCCCAGCTTTCATGCTTCCAATAAACCTTCTTGAGGTGCGCACATTTTCCACCAGAAAGTGCTCTACATTTTGTAAAACATCAATAATCATAGGCGAAACGAAAGTTTTATCATTGGATGATGATAAATAAGTAGGAATCAAAAACAGTTTTCCGTTTTTCATCGGTTTTTATATTAATTGAGAAAGAAGCGCATCAATGGCCTATCTATTGATTTGCCTTGGGAACAAATATCGATATTTCAGTGCCCACTCCAAGCGTGCTTTCTACTTCTAGTCTCCCATTATTTTTTGAAATCATTTCACTGACTAGACTCAAACCTAATCCTGTTCCCACCTCCCCAGCTGTACCCACATTAGACTCTACAATCAATCCCTCTTTCAAACCTTTCAAGGTTGACTCATCCATTCCTTTGCCTGTGTCAGCAATTGATATCGAAATCATGTCTTCTTGGTTTGATGTTGTAATAGCCAATTTTTCGCCTCCTGCTGTGAACTTAATAGCATTCTGAACAAGGTTTCTAACCGCTACAGTCAATTGATCTTTATCACACCATACTTGGTTTTCCGTCTCAAAACTGATCGTCAATTCAATCCCTTTTTTACGAATGATCTCTTCATTCAACATCATGACATTTTTCACCACTTCCTCAGCCAAAAATGAACTTGGGTTATTTTTCATTTCCTCTAATTGTGATTTTGACCAAAAAAGAAGATCATCTAATGTCTGATTTATTTCATCCACTTTTTTTTCTAGGCTCTTTTGATAGATCATAAACTGATCTGGACTCCTTCTCTGGCTAGGATCTAAGGATAAATACTGTTTCAAAGTATTGAGTGGGCTTCTAATATCGTGCGAAATAACAGCAAATAAGAAGTTCTTTGTTTTGTTAGCAACAAAGAGTTTTTCTCGATCTTTCTCAATTAATTCGTTAGCTCTTAAAATAGAATTTTTGAAAAAGATTACACAAAAAAGAACAGTAAAACACATAACCAACCAGTTGATCTGTAAACCAAAAAACACTTTGCTGTTAAATTCATCAGATAACATTAACCGATGAATCAAATAGCCATTTCCTGCGATTATCACGATACTGGCAAAAAACAAAGCATTCTTTCCGTCCAAAAAAACAAGGATTAATGGAATCAATACAATTAATAAATACTCTGTTCCGGTTGGTAGATTTAGTTTTATAGAGTGGAAAAATATTAACGATACTAAGATGAAAAAGCCTGTTAACAACCACCTTCTAGCCCAACGATGCTTGTTTCTTTTTTGCAATAACAGTGTTGGAATGCATACAATAAAAATGCTCAATGATACCATTGCTCCTTGTGCATAGTTTGCGATTAGGAGATGAGTTGTCACCACAATCAAACAGATTCCTATCGCCATCAAAGTCACCTTATTGAGTAGCAGGATTCTCCTATTCTCAAAGCTATTAGGTTGATCAGCCAAGCTGCCAATATTTAGTAGTTGTTTAATGGAAATCAGAGGCATATCATAAAGCTAGCAAAAAAAGCCACGATCAAGATTTAATCATCTAGAGAAATGATTGGTTCCGTAAACTTCGTTTCTAATACCTCATAAATCACCTGAATATTTCATTAGGTTTGAAACATGAATTTGAAGGGACTGAAAAACGATTTAAGTGGCAAGCTCTTTACGGATGAATCCGTCAAGCGGATCTATGCAACAGATGCGTCTGCATACCGTGAAGTTCCTTTGGCAGTCGCCATTCCAAAAACAGAAAAAGATATTCAAAAGCTCATTCATTTTGCGAATGAGAATAAGACCTCATTAATCCCAAGAACTGCTGGTACTTCACTAGCTGGTCAAGTCGTTGGCGGTGGAATTGTTGTAGATGTTTCAAAACACTTTAATCAAATTTTAGAAGTAAACACCAAAGAAGGATATGCATGGGTGCAGCCCGGAGTTGTCCGGGATGAACTGAATAGAGAGCTTGCTCAACACGGGTTTTTCTTTGCTCCAGAAACCTCTACCGCTAACCGTGCTATGATAGGCGGAATGATCGGCAACAATTCATGTGGCTCAAACTCGGTAGTCTATGAAAGCACGCGTGAACATCTTTTAGAAGTAAAAGGATTCTTATCAGATGGATCGGAAATGCATTTCAAAGAAAATGGAGAACTCCGAGGCAGTTCACCACTTGAGAAAGAGCTATATCAAAGTGTTTCTGACATACTACTAGATGAAGAAAATCTAGCGCGTATTAAAAATGAGTTTCCTAAACCTAACATTCCAAGAAGGAACACAGGTTACGCATTAGATCTATTAGCTGAAATGCAGCCTTTCCATTCTGAAGGAAAACCCTTCAATTTCTGTTCGCTTATTGCAGGATCTGAAGGAACATTGGCATTTGTTACAACTGCTAAAATCAAACTCACACCTCTTCCGTCTAAATATAAAAGACTTATTTGTATTCACTGTGAAAGCATTGACGAATCGTTAAAAGCCAATCTTGTAGCATTGGAACATAAGCCTCACGCTTGTGAACTGATGGATCATTACATTTTTGAAGCAACCAAACGAAACAAAGAACATGCTGAGAATCGTTTTTTCGTAGAAGGTGATCCAAAAGCAGTTCTAGTAGTAGAGCTGATTCGAGATACGGAAGTGAAAGTTGAGAAAGCAGTCATTTCATTACTTGCTGATTTGACTTCAAAGAAATTGGGCTATGCTTTTCCTGTAGTCAAAGGAGCAAATATGACTAAGGTTTGGTCGTTGCGGAAAGCAGGACTTGGACTTTTGTCCAATATTCCTGGGGACGAAAAGCCTGTTCCTGTCATAGAAGACACAGCTGTCGATGTACAAGAATTACCAGCATACATTGCTGAATTCAATGAAATTCTAAAAAAACACAATCTCTATAGTGTTCACTACGCTCATGCTGGATCAGGCGAATTGCATCTTCGTCCTATCATCAATCTGAAAACAGAAGAAGGTGTTCGCCTTTTCAGAACCATCGCGGAGGAGATCGCTTCACTAGTAAGGAAGTATAAAGGATCTCTTTCTGGTGAGCATGGCGATGGACGTTTACGTGGAGAGTTCATT
Organism: Ekhidna sp.; assembly: GCA_045106975.1. Lineage (GTDB taxonomy): Bacteria > Bacteroidota > Bacteroidia > Cytophagales > Cyclobacteriaceae > Ekhidna. The sequence continues at coordinate 6,339 of JBGCFL010000167.1, forward strand.
CCTCAAATGATCGGAGAGGAGAATTATGCCTTGTTGAAAAGCATTAAGAAAACATGGGATCCCAATAACATTTTCAATCCAGGAAAAATCGTGGATACGGCACCTATGGACACCTCATTGAGGTATGAAAAGAATCAAGAAACGAAAGAGTTTGACACTGCATTTGACTTCTCAAAAGATCAAGGGATCCTACGCTCAGCAGAACTTTGTAACGGGTCGGGTGATTGTAGAAAATCCGAATTGACTGGAGGCACCATGTGCCCAAGCTATCAGGCCACAAGAGATGAGAAAGACACGACCAGAGCTAGAGCCAATGTTCTAAGAGAGTTCTTGACTAGGCCTGAAAAATCGAATCCTTTTGAGCATGAGGAAATAAAAGAGGTCATGGACTTATGTCTGTCTTGCAAAGGCTGCAAAACAGAATGTCCTTCCAATGTGGATATGGCCAAACTGAAAGCAGAATGGCAATATCAATCGTATAAGGAGAAAGGCGTTCCGTTCAAAACAAAAATGATTGCTGGATATGCGAAGAGTATGCAACGATTTGAAGCCGCTCCTTGGGCATTCAATCTGACCCGAAATCTTTCCAAACCCATGTTGGGATTTGCATCGCAGAGATCTATTCCAAAGATGGCGCCTCAGACTTTGCGAAAGTGGTTTCAAAACAAATTTCGATCGATGCATCGGAATACGAAGAAGCAGGTCTATTTCTTCTTTGATGAATTTACCAACTACCTAGATGTAGAAATAGGAAAGAAAGCAATCATGTTGTTGGATAGGCTAGGGTACGAAGTGGTAGAAGTGGATCATCAACCGAGTGGGAGAGCCTATTTATCTAAAGGGATGCTGAAAGAAGCGAAAGGCTTGGCATTACAAAACGTGTCAACTTTCCACCATTTACTAAATTCAGAAGCTAGTTTGGTAGGTGTAGAGCCATCAGCTATTTTGACTTTTAGAGATGAATATCCTGATCTGCTCAGAAATGAAGACCAGGAAAAAGCAAAATCTGTTGCTCAGTCAGTCTTTACGATTGATGAATTTCTAGCAAAGGAATTGGACGAAGGAAACTTAACTTCCTCTGATTTTTCACTGGATAAAAAGAAAATATTGGTGCATGGACACTGCCATCAAAAAGCATTGTCTTCCATGACGCCCACTAAGAAAATTCTCTCCGCTCCGGAAAACTATGAAGTACAGATGATTCCTAGTGGCTGCTGTGGAATGGCTGGGTCATTTGGCTATGAGAAAGAACATTTTGAGGTTTCTATGAAAGTCGGGGAATTAGTTCTTTTTCCTAAAGTGAGAGAAGTGGAAGAAGATACTATAGTAGTGGCTTCTGGCACTTCTTGTAGACATCAAATATTAGATGGAACTGGAAAGAGGGCTTATCACTTAGTTGAAGTTTTGTAATTGTATAAAATCTAATCCGTTCTAAAAACTCAATTTCTATAGTAACGCATGAATTCCTATGCTTAATCAAGAAATATTGATTAGAGCTATCAGTTCATTTTAAAAAAAATCTGTAAAATTCTCATTGCATTGTCATCAAAATTCAATTCTGCAGTGATTAGCTTGTTGAAAATTTCTCCGTCTTTTTTTGTGGCATCTGTATTAAACACCACATTATCCATGTCTTTATAGCCCATTTCCCAGCTAGGAAAAACACGCTCATTGATAAGTTCAAAATTCCTTCTGCTAATGCTAGTATGTCTATTATCCTTTTCAATCAATTGATACAATTCTTCCACATCCTTTTTTGATCCCTCCAGGTATTGGATGAATCGCTTGTCGGCATGAAGCAAAATGCCTGTTATATTTCGCTTAGGGTTATTTTTTTTACAGGAAGCGAGAATTTTTTCAATTTCTTCTTCATCACATTCTGCTTTTCGGAAACTTGTGTAAATAAGACGGTACAATGCACTCATTAAGTCAGGTTAATTTTTCGGTTACTAAACCCAAAAATAGTCCTCATATAGGTTTTCAAATCAAAAAGAGAAGTGACTTAAGTTATTTACATCTAAATTTAGAATGGTTCTGAATTCACTCTATGACACATATTTCAAACTTTAACTGAAGTCTCTTAGAATGCAACCAATTACCAACATCAGCATCTATTGATTAAACCCACTCAGTATGAATTTTAAAAAATCAAGCCTTTTCATCGTGCTTTTTTCATGCGTATTGATATCCTGTAAGTACACTCCATTTGTCAAATATTTCACACAGAAAAAAGACACTGGTTTTCCTCGATTTTCTGAAAAGAATAGATTCAAAGGAGAAGCAAATGAGTTTAGAGCATATGACATCATCACCTACGATTGGGAAGTAAAAGTCATCTCAGATAAAAAGCGAATTGAATCAGTCATGAAGATCGATTTTGTGATGGAGCAGAATCAATCTACCATCATGTTGGATTTACAAAAAAAATTGAAAGTAGAAAATATCGTCTCTAGCATTCCGATAGAAAAATGGAAACATAATGGAGACCTTCTGTATATCTATTTTGAAAAAGAAGTCAAAGCCAGGACAAGTGGCAGTTTGAGTATTAGCTATGGAGGAAAGCCAATTAATCTTGCGCATCAGGGACCCATTCAATGGAAGGAAGATAAAACTGGGAAGCCTTGGATCTCTACTCAAACCGAAGGCATAGGCGCACATTATATGATGCCATGCAAAGAGCTACTGTATGAAGAACCTGAGCAGTGCTTTATTCGTGTTTCAGTACCCAAAGACTTGGTGGCTGTCGCCAATGGAAAGCTGGATAGCCTTACTGATGAAGGAGATTATCACACCTATCACTGGTCAGTGCTTAATCCCATCAATATCTATAATATCTCTTTCAATATTGGTGATTTTGTGAAAATTCAGAAAGACTATGAAGATATCAATGGGCAACAACAAGTCATAGATGTATTTGGGCTGAGACAAGACGAGGATACTATATCTACTTTTTATGAGCAGACTATGCTTCACATGGAAAAGTTAGAAGAACTATACGGCGTTTTTCCTTGGTGGCGAGATGGCTGCAAAATTGTTCAATCGACTTTAGGAGGATCGGCTATGGAACATCAGTCGGCCATTTCCATGGGCTCTATTTTATGGAACAATTTTAGACCGGAAGATACTTTACACATCAATACTACTTTGACACATGAACTAGCGCATGAGTGGTGGGGAAATCTCGTTTCTGGAAATGACTATTGCGATATGTGGATTCATGAAGGATTTGCCACGTACTCAGAAGTGCTCGTAGTAGAAAAAATATATGGAACTAAATACTACAACTCTTTTATCAACTGGATGGCAAAGTACATAGACAATGAACGTTCAGTTATAAAACCATGTGGAGTCAGATACAACAGTTGGGTAAGCGACAAAGACGGAGATATTTATAATAAGGGTGCATTGACCTTACATACCGTAAGAATGCAATTAGATGATGATCCTTTATTCTTTGATATGCTTAAATCAGCGTTAGCAGAATTTCAAAGAACCAACATTACCAGTGCAGAGTTGATTGAGTTCTTTTCCAGAAAAGCAGGTCAAGACCTATCTCCTCTATTCAATATGTATCTGAATTTTGCTGAGCCGCCGACATTTGAATATGCTTACGATTCTATCGCATCCAATCTTTCGTACAAGTGGGCGTATTCGCTGAATGATGATTTCCCTTTGAATGTAGTAGTTATTTCTGGAGACAACAAAATCGAGATTACTCCTAGCAATTCTGTGCAAAACTTGACCGTGAACCAAAAGCCTGAGTTTAAAGTATCGGATTTTGGTTATGTGTTATTGAAAGATATCAACGCTAAAAAGAAGAAGTAAAAGAGGTCTACTTAAAATGTTTCTGAAAAGACAATTGAGATAATACATGCACCTTAAGTTTTCTTACAATCGTATGAATGCACTATGAAACAAAAATTAATTTCTGCTTTTATTTTTTTACTATTAGTGAGTGTGTCTTTTGCTCAAAAAGATCCTGTTTATAATACCAAATCAGGTGCAATTGAAGGCTATGATGCCGTAGCATACTTCAATGAAAGTAAAGCCGTAAAGGGATCAAGCGAATTCACCTATGAATGGAACAATACAACTTGGTCTTTTTATTCTGAAAAGAATTTAACATTGTTCAAAGAAGATCCTGAAGAGTATGCTCCACAGTTTGGTGGATACTGCGCATATGCTGTTTCAAAAGGTAACGTCTTTAAATCCAGCCCAGAAGCTTGGACTATTGTTGATGGAAAACTTTACTTTAATTTCAACAAAATGGTTCAAAAAAAATGGCTGAAAGATCAGGATAGTCTAATTAAACTTGGAGAAAAAAATTGGCCTAAAGTGATTGAAAAGTAGGATACTTTTCGTTCGAAATAGGACATTTGATTGCTACTTATTGTACGAATCTGATCAGATAACTTGGTTGAATAGAGTCTCGTTTAACAGGTATGAGATTAATACTTTGGTTTATCCTTCTTATGATTTGTTGGCCTATAGCACTAGCTGTATTATTTTTCTATCCCATCATTTGGCTTCTCTTGCTTCCTTTTAGGATCTTAGGTTTTGCTGTAGAGGGCGTTCTTCAGTTTATCAAGGCACTATTTCTTTTGCCAAGCAGAGTGCTAGGATAGTAGTTCACTTTTTACAGTAAACATTGGAGCAAAATCTAACTTGATGTGGCTCCATTTAGTTTTATGGGTGAAGTCCATTAGAATAGATGACACCATACTAACTTCAACCTATGAAAGCAGCTTCTCTTGCAGAAATCAAAAAAGAACTCAAACATCGAGATCCAGAAGAAATCCTACAACTGTGTCTACGTCTTGGTCGATTTAAAAAGGATAATAAAGAGCTGCTTACTTATCTATTATTCGAAGCGCAAGACGAGAGCGATTATATCCAATCATTGAAAAATGAAGTAGATGATATGATGGAAGAAATCAATGTCAGCCACTTGTATTATTCAAAAAAGGGGCTTCAAAAGATTGTAAGACTCTTAAATAAATGCATTCGCTACTCGGGCAACAAACAAACAGAAGTAGAGGTAAGAATGCACTTTTGTCAAGCGATGAAAGATTCTGTTATTCCTATTCATAGAAACTTGACTATTAACAATCTGTATGATCGTGAAATAAAGCGAATCGAAAAGGCTCTTTCTTCGCTGCATGAAGATTTGCAAGCCGATTATCAATACGAGCTAGAGCAGTTGTAATCAGAGCGCACTTTCATTTTCTGCATCTCAACTCAACTTTCTCTGCATAGTTACTATTGGGATCGCAACAGTGAAAATCGTAATCAAAACGGTAATAATAGCTTGAGTAATCTCTCCTTGAACCTTTGGAGCATTACTTAGAGGAATAACAACCAAGTACATACTGCACCAAATCATAATACCATATGCCACTCCAATCCAAAATTGATTTAAGGTCCATTTGAGCTTAGGATAAATGGCAAAGAATAGCAGTACCCAAATTCCAGCGATTAGATAGTGAAAGCCTATACCATAGGCCACCATGATATCACCTTTTAAAAGAGCTTTCTTACCAAAGTAGCCACTGGATATAAACTTGAAAAGAAGAACCGGATTCCTATTACTTGTAAGTAATAGTTGAATGATAGATGCAACCAGACTTAAAGTCCCAACTAAAAGTGTGGTGAGCAAAAAGATCTTCGATTTATTGTTTCCGTTTTTCCGCTTCTTTTTCATAAAGAGTTGCGAAAATACATTTTCCTTTCATCTAGCAAGTCAATATTTCCGATTGAAAATTTTCATCTATTTCAATCAATGATTGATATCCCAATAAAACCTAATTTTTTATCTCAAAAACAACACGCATTTCAGCTCGCACTTTGATTTTCTTAAAGTCCACATTGGACTCATAATCAGACTCCATCGCCATAGATCTATAGGCCATGTTGGAAACATTCTGTTGTTGATATCCATTGCCTCCTTCTTGTACTTCTAGAACTCTTCCTATTTGCTCATCTACGCTTTCAAGTAAATAAGTTGCTTTTTCTTTGGCTGCTTTCATAGCGCCAATTTTTACCTGCTTTCTATATGATTCAATATCAGAATGGGAGTAAGAATTCACATTCATATTGTTCAATCCCTCCGGGTCTAACATTCCTACTAAATTGTTAATCAATTTCAAGTCAGATACCTCCAAGACAAAGCTCTTACTTCCCATGAAGTCATCTGGACGTTTCTTTTTCCAGTTCCAATTATAGCCTGAGATGTTCTGTACTCTTAAGTTATCTTCTGGAATTTTCAATTTCTTAACAGCTGAAACAAGCTCAGACTCAAGTTTATCCAGATCAACTTTGTCTCCGCCTTTTTTATATTCCTTTAGAGTAATCCCAACAAATATTTCATTGGGTGTGATCTCTATCTCGCTACTTCCTTGCACCCCTATGGTGCGTGTTTTAGCATCATTGGACTGACCAAATAAAGCCATGCTGGCTAATAAGAATACAATGGCAATACTTCTATTAGTTTTCATAAATTATGTGTTTTGGGATAGAGATGCACTTTAGTACAATATTCCATAAAACTAATTTGAAAAGGAATAGATGACCCTATTCACACTTTAAAGATTGAACAGGATTAGCCCTAGCGGCAGACATTGATTTCATAATTGAGATAGCGGATCCTATACCTAAAACAATCAACCCTCCTGCTATAAACATCCAAACCGATAAGCTGATGTGATAGGTAAATGTATCTAGCCACTGATTCATGAAATAGAATACAATTGGACTTGCTATCACAAATGCAATAGATATGAGGATGACAAATTCTTTTGAAAAGTACTGAACGATCTGACCTACACTGGCTCCCATCACTTTTCTAATTCCTATCTCTTTCGTTTTTTGCAAGGTGATGAAAGACATTAAACCAAGAAGACCTAAGCAGCCCAAGAATATCACTAAACCGGAAAAAACCTTGAATCCATTGAAAATGAGTGATTCCAATAGGTACTCTTTTTTCATGGTGTCTTCCAGAAATGAAAACCCGTAGATAGATGTAGGAAACAAGTCCTTCCAAACCTCTTCTAGATAAATCAACCCTTCAGTATCACTCGCCTTTACAAAAGCATTTATTCGCCAACCATTCCAGTTTATCAGTATAGTAGGTGTAATATCATTTTGAAGAGAATGATTATGGAAGTCTTCTACCACGCCTACAACAGTAGCTTCTCCTTCATTAATCGCAATTTTTTGACCTATCGTCTCCTCAGGAGTCCAATTCATTGATTTAATGAGCGTCTCATTTACAATGAATTCATCAAATTGGTCTTTGTTCTCTCTAAAATTTCTCCCAGCAAGTAAGTTGATGTCATACAATGAAAGGTATTCTGGATCGATGATTTTCATTTCTGCATCTCTTCCAGCCAAGCGTTCTTCATGTGATAATCTATAGGAAGTTCCTAACGCAAAATCTCCTACTGTCATTGGTGGAGTAGAACCAACCGAGACTTGTTGTATTGCTGCGTTTTGCTTCAAAGCACTAATGAACAAATCAATTTTACTTTGACTGGGCATATCTACCACAACTATTTTTTCAGACGAAAATCCCAAAGGTTCATTGTTGAAAAACTGAAGTTGTAGTCCTACAACAATCGCAGCAATGACAAATACTTGCACCAATGTAAACTGGAACAAAGTGAGTCCTTTTCTTAATGAAATACCCGTCTTACTTGACGTCAACTGGCGATTAGTTAATGCCTTGATTGGGTTAAATGAAGAAAGAACAATTGAAGGATAAATAATGGATATGATAATCGTTATAAAGCTGACAAAGAATATTAAACTTGTGTCAATCACATTGAAGTATAGTTGCATTCCAAGTATGGAAAGGAATTCATTTACTGTATTCAATAAAAAGTAGGATAGCACAATTGATATCGCCAGCGAGATAAAAACCAAAATGCTATTCTCGAAAAGAAACTGTTTCAACAAACTCGCTTTTCTACTTCCTATTGCTTTTCTAATCCCTACTTCCTTCGCTCTAGTAGATGCCTTGGCAGTAACGAGATTTATGAAATTGACAATGGCTATAAGTAGAATGAATAGCGCTACGAAAAGAGATGTATTCAGTATGGACTTTGATAT
>JBGCFL010000168.1:0-42290 GCA_045106975.1 Ekhidna sp.
TCGCTCTAGTCCTCGTTTGTAACGAGGACTCCTAAACCATCGAGCTTTCAACTCAGTAGTTCTACATCAACAAACCCTTTTCCTCCGGCATAATCCACTGCAGAACTAAACAGATAATGTTCTGGCTCTGACACAATCAGAGCCTCTGCTGGATTATTATGAATATAGTCCAATCTCGCATCCATCATATGACTTTCAAGCTCAATAGCGTGATTATCGTCTTTCCAAAATTTGTATTTTGAAATTCGCTTTAAATTTCTCCCAGCATATTCAAACTGATTTAGCATCCAGTCACGCCTACTCTCTGGTTCCGTTGCTATTCGCTTCAAAATAGCCTTCGCTGTAAATTTTTTAAAATCTCTAATAATATCTGAGAGTCTATATTCTTCTTTGGCCTGGATGATTAGGTGAAGATGGTTACTCATCAAACACCAAGCGTAGACCTTCAATCCTTTGTTACTGATACAATAATTGAGTGAATCAACTATTTCATTTTTGTATCCTTTTCTTGTGAATACATCTATCCAACCAACTACTGTGAATGTAACAAAGTAGACTGCATTTTGATCTGATATAAGATAACGGTCTCCAGACATGCTACAATGATAGATTAATTACCGCATTGGAAATGCTTTGGCTTTAGTGAATCCTCGTTACAAACGAGGACTAGTAGAGGAATGAAACCTCTGTCTGCATTCATTCCCTCTAAAACTTCAGCTTACTCCCCAGCTCCATGTCGCTCAGTTCTATGTCTAACGCTTTTGTGGATAATTGAATCTCACGAAGTGAAATAAAAAGCGATACAAGTAAACTCAAAAGTGATATTCCAAAGAGAACACCTCCCGTACTATCTACTTCCAAATAAATAAAAGACATAGCTAAGACACAGAGGAAAAGGCTAAGAACTCCGAAAAGTTGCATTGCTCTGATGAGGGATAAGCGCTTTCTCAGGTTTTTCAATTGTCCCTCAAGCACACTTTCAGGATTATTCAAATAGCTTTTATGCAGTTGACGAATTAATGTAGCAATAGCCAAAAAGCGATTGGTGTATGCCAGCAGTAATAAAGAGATCGCAGGAAAGAGAAGGGCTGGTGTTGTTAGTGTAATGTTCATTTGTTTCAATTATTAATTAATACTTTCCAACTCAAAAGAATTCCCATTAAATGCAAATTCATCTCTCTCTCCCTTACCCAGCATAGCTTGCGCAATAGGCGCACCGGCAGAAATCACAAATACCTTCTGCCCTTCTAATTCTATGATGCCAAGCGCAGTGCTTATAAAGTAGATGGCTTGTTTTGTTTTCACTAGACTTCCCAATTCAACTTTCGAAAAGTGCTTATTTAAATCAATGGCTTTGAAAGTAGTCAGTTGCTTCAAGTACAAACCACGCTGACTTTCTAGCTTTCCTTTTTCTTGCATCACCATCTCTCTTCCCGTCTCATACTTATCTCCCATACTGCTCTTGGTATCACTGTTCGCAGATTCCTGAACCAGTAGCAGTTCTTTTTTCAAATCTTCTAACTTCTTTGAAACCTCCTCTATGCAGTGTGCTACAATTTCCTTTTTCAAAACCTGATAATCCATTGCTCAAACTTACCTGATTATATCTGAGAAATAGAGCCATCAAAGCAGCTCAAAATAAAGTTTATAGAAAATATGTAATTCTTGGTAGGGTAAAAATTGATTCATCTGTATTCATTCTATAGGCAGAGAAAAAACTATGACTATATCTTTGGGCATTATCCCAATGCAAGTCAGTAAAAAATTTACAAAGAGTGATCTAAAAGAGATATACGAAGAGTACTTCGAAAGTCTCCGTGGATTCTTGTATTATAAGACTGGCGACATTGACATGGCGGAGGATTTAGTGCAAGAGGTGTTTATCAAAGTGTGGGAGAAAAGAGCGGAGATTAGAAAAGAGACGGTAAAAAGTCTTCTCTATACCATGGCGAATAATTTGATGATCAATCATTTTAATCACCAGAAAGTAGTGAGTAAGCATCAAGGTGAAGCATCACATGAAATGAAAATGGAGCAAGAGTCTCCACAGTTTTCATTGGAGGAGAAGGAATTTGAGCAAAAATTAAACGATTCCATAAAAGCACTACCAGATGGATGTAGGGAAGTGTTTTTAATGAATAGAATAGATAAATTGAAGTATGGAGAAATAGCTGAGCGGCTTGATTTAAGTGTGAAAGCAATTGAAAAAAGAATGAGCAAGGCCATCGGAATACTAAAAGAACAATTGGGAATGAAAATCTAATGAGCGATCTAGATAAATATAACGATCTACTAAACCATGACTCTTCAAAGAATGATGACGATTTCGCCAGCTTTCTGAAAAAGAGTGAAGGTGCTCAATTGCCCAAAGGAAAAGGAAAAGATGCCATTTGGGATGCTATTTCTGATGAAATAGAAGAAGAGGGATCTGCTCCTGTTAGACGTATCAATCCTTGGTTATATGCTGGAATAGCAGCTGCGGTGGCTTTGATAATTTCATTTTCCATCTTATTCAAAGCAGAAGCTGAAATAATAAATATTCAAACAGGCTTAGCTGAAAGTACTGAAATTGAGCTGCCTGACGGATCTACTGTCATGCTAAATGCCAGTTCTACCATTTCCTATTCGGAAGATTGGGACAGAAATATACATCTAGATGGAGAAGCTTTTTTCGAAGTGACTAAAGGAGAGCAATTTACGGTCATCACTCCACTGGGAAATGTACAAGTATTGGGAACTTCTTTCAATGTATTTGCTAGGAACGACGAGTTTGAGGTAGCATGTAAAACAGGAAAAGTAAACGTAAGCATACCTGCCAAAACATTCAGTGAAGACATAACCCCTGGTGAGATAGTAACGCTTAAAGCAGATACGATCAAGCAAATTCAAAGACTACCAGAACTGATGGGTAAATGGAAAACAGGTGAGTTCTATTACAACAATCAGCCATTTTCCAACGTGATTGCAGAACTTCAAAGACAGTTCAATGTAGAAATAGAATTGGGAGAGAATGTTGAACAATCGTTCTCAGGATACTTCACCAACAAAAACATTGAAACAGCTCTAGACATGGTGTGCCTACCACTAGGCTTTGAATACGAAAAGATCAGTGCTTCCAAATTCGTCATTCGTGAAAATGAATAATTGCAATGATGAGATTCACTTCCTTTATTCTACTGCTTGTCCTTAGTTGTTCACTACATGCGCAAAAGCAATATCAGTTCGATTTCAAGGATGAAAATCTCTTAGAAGTAGTAGAGGGTCTATCCGCTACATATAAATTCAAGTTTTCTTTTAGTCCTAAGGCGCTTGCAAAACACACTCTGAACAAGAGAGTACGAGTCAATTCAGATGCTGAACTGATTAGTGAAATTTTCGATGGGCTTCCCTTCAAGCTTCAACTTTCAGATGGAGTGTATCTGCTTATTCCTCAAAAAGTAAAACCAAAACCTGTCGCTCTATTGGGCAAAGTGTATGACAGTCAATCTGGCGAACCTCTTGCTTTTGCTCATGTCTCTACTAAAAACAAGGGAGTCATTAGTAATCAATCTGGTCGTTTTAGCTTGCCCCCACGTGCAGATACATTGACATTAAAGGTTAGCTATTTAGGCTACAAAAATGTAGAATTAAAAGTGGCTCCAACAGATGAGAACATCACATTGGAAATGGTGCAAAATCCTCAAATACTGCAGGAAGTGATACTCAATTCTGCTGAGACAAGTCAGCTCTCTGCAAAACCATCATTTTTTAGTTTGAATCCAAAAAAATTTAGCGCTCTACCAACGCTTGGAGAAACCGATGTTTTTAAAACCATTCAGCTACTCCCAGGTGTACAAGCCACCGATGAAACATCGTCAGGACTTGCTGTGAGAGGTGGCATACCTTCCCAAAATCTTGTTCTCATGGATGGATTTACACTTTATAACCTAGATCACTTCTTTGGAATATTCTCTACGCTCAATCCAAATATTATTAACAATATAAGTATTCATAAAGGTGGGTTTGGAGCTGAATATGGGGGACGCGTTTCCTCTGTTATAGACATCACAGGAAAAAATGGGAACAGTGAAAAATTTAGCGGGGGTGCAGGAATAAACCTCCTGTCTGCAAACGCTTATATAGAAACACCACTGGGTAAAAAGACGTCCCTCCTTCTTGGAGTCAGACAGTCGTTTTCAGATGTAGTAAACTCCAACCTTTACAAGGATTTTTTAACCTCCAACAGAAGAGGTTTCTTAAATAGCATCGATACGGAGTTTGGTTCATTAGAAATTTCTCCCACCATAGACTTCAATGACTTCAATGCAAAAGTCCAACACAGATTCAATGAAACATCCACTATAAATCTCAGTTTCTTTCAGAGCGAGGATAGATATAACGGTGATGCAGAAGAAGAAGATGAATTTTTCTCCTTTGAAATAGAAGACGCTGCAAACTGGACCAATGCAGGAATAAGTATACAATTAGACAAACAGTTCAATACCAACTGGTTCGGAAACCTAACCGTAAGTGCGTCTGAATTTTCAGAGGATGAGTCGCTCAAGGTAACGTCAACCTTCTTTGACAGCTTTATATTTGGTGATGATAGCTTACAGGAAAACTCTATTGTGGACTTCTTCGACTATGGAGTAAACAGTTCCATTGGAGACTTTACAATCAAATCAGATCATGAGATTTCTATTAATGAAAAGCATCACCTTAAAACAGGAGTGGAAGTCAACACCATCAATACAAGCTACAATTCAGATCAACTATACTTCACTGATTTTAGTAGTGACACCATCTATCAGGATACCCTCAACTTTGAAGCCAGCATATCCAGTCTTTATTTAAGTCACCAATTTCAAACAAAGGATTTTTCATCCAACATCGGGATAAGATCTACATATTACGATCCTAATGGAGAATGGTATTTAGAACCAAGATTGAGTCTTAATTTTCAAGCCAATGATAAATTGACCATCAAAGGTGCTGCTTCCTATCACCATCAATTCATTACCAAAACTTCACTTTCCATTTTTCAAAATGCTGACCAAAAACATTGGGTGCTCGCAGATGATGAGGTCATCCCTATTCAAAAATCGACTCACTTCATTTTAGGAGGAAACTATTCCCTGAAAAATTGGACTTTTGATCTAGAGTACTACAGAAAAAACACCAAAGGCATCATTGATAATTTCCTTGACTTACCTCCGGAAGTAGTAGCTGAACTTGGTTTTGAAGGCATCAACTTGTCTGGAGAAAACAATTCCAACGGACTTGATCTTTTTATAAAATACAGAACAGGTAAGTTCAGCTCTTGGGTAAGTTACTCTCTAAGTAGTTCAGAAAATCAGTTCTTTTACCGAGATAACAATACGGCCTATCCATCTGATCAAGATCAACGCCATGAACTAAATTTTAGTAGCATGATCAAACTCGGCAAATGGGAATTGTCGAGCATCATTCTATTTGGTTCAGGGAGACCTTTCACTCCGCCAAATCCAGATGTAGCACTGGCTACAAGTTCCGGATCTTTTGACCAGCTATATGACTTGAGTAGTATCAATAGTGAAAGGCATCCTGCATACAAAAGAGTGGACGTTTCCGCTAAGTATTCGTTTGCAATAGGGAAAATAAAATGCGAAGCTGGTCTTACTTTATTCAACTTGTTGAATCATTCCAACATAAAATCAAGAAGGTATTTCAAGCAGTTTGTTTTCGATGAAATTTCTTCGATTCCCGATGCAGAGGATGAAATAAGAATTGTTCCATTAGACACTTATTTATTAGGGTTCACACCCAATTTTTTTATTCAAGTACGTTTTTAATGGTAGGGTAACTTCCGTTTGGACTGTATTAACAGCAATAAAACTAATTTCAAAAATGAAAAGACTCTTATATATCACCTTGTTTGCTTCATTCATTTCTGGATGTACCGATGAAACGATTTCTCCTTCCAATCTAGATGGCGAATGGGTGCTCACTTCGTACGTTTGTTTCTGTTTACCAGAGAGTAGAGAGATCAATATTGGTGACCACATCTGGTCCTTTGATGCAGAAAATAGAAATCTGATCGTTGAAAACACGAGTGATAAAGAATCGAATGGTGTGCTGCTATCATCCGGAACATATCCGATCTCAGTATCTGATAGCTCAATAACCATTTCTGAAAGCTCTTATGATTTCTCTTTTGAAGATGATTACTTGATTTTGAGTGATCAGCCAGAGCTGGACGGACCTATACTCACCTTTATTAAAAAATCAGAATTTGAGGCAAAAGTTGATACTTGTGAAGCGAAAGCTATCGTCTCTGAAAGTATTTATAACAATGGGCCAGCAGCATTTCATACTATTGAAAGCGTTGAATTGACTAATAACTGTCTTCATATCACTTACGCGTCATCCGGTTGCAGCGGAGATTCTTGGGAGGCTACCATTGTTGATCAGGGTATCGTTCTGGAATCGTTTCCAGTTCAGAGAAGTATACGTCTATCCTTAACCAACGAAGAAGCTTGCCAAGCAGTTTTTAAGAAAGACATTTGGGTAGACATATCGCCACTTCAAGCCAAAGGAGAACCAAAAATCAATTTTAACCTGGATGGCTGGGACGAGCAGATTTTGTATGAGTATTGAAATGATAAAGCGGTTTAGCGTTAATTTCTAAACCGCTCTGTTCATTTATTTCATTCCTCCAAACTTAATTCCTGTCAGGTCAGCTATGTCCTTTTTCCATGTTGTGATGTCCCTTTGATTGAATTGATTCAAATGATCATGTCCACATGCTCTCGCCATCACTTTCATTAGCTCTGTGGAAGCGGAGAAGAAATTATACAATTGATTAGCTGACTTATCAATATTTAACAGCTTTCTGAGCTCTGGTTTCTGAGTTGCAACACCTGCCGGGCAGTTGTTAGTATTGCACATTCGTGCTGCCACGCAACCAATAGATTGGAGCGCCGAATTGGATACAGCGACACCATCTGCACCTAAAGCCATCGCTTTGATAAAGTCATCAGGAACACGAATACCTCCAGTAATAATCAGCGTAACGTCTTTCCGATTGATAGTGTCCAGATAATGTCTTGCTCTAGCTAAGGCGGGAATAGTAGGCACAGAGATATTGTTTCTAAATATCAATGGAGCAGCTCCTGTTCCACCTCCTCTACCATCCAAAATGATATAGTCTGCACTCGCATCTACTGCGAATTGGATGTCATCTTCAATGTGATTGGCAGATAGTTTGAAACCTATTGGAATGCCACCAGTTACATCACGCACTTTATCAGCAAAACGTTTGTAATCCGCTGTAGTATTTAAATCATCAAAAGTAGGTGGTGATACTGCAGGAGTTCCTTCTTCTAGGTTTCTAACCTTTGCAATCTTTCCTACCACTTTATTTCCAGAAAGATGTCCTCCAGTACCTGTTTTTGCTCCTTGCCCTCCTTTAAAGTGGAATGCCTGAACATTTTTCAGTTTCTCCCATTCAAACCCAAATTTTGCAGAAGCAAGTTCATAAAAGTATTTTGAGTTGGCCTGCTGTTCTTCTTCCAACATTCCTCCTTCTCCAGAGCAAATGCCTGTTCCAGCCAATTCTGCTCCTTTGGATAATGAAATTTTGGCTTCCTCCGATAGCGCTCCAAAACTCATATCAGATACGAATAATGGAATATCCAATTTCAATGGTTTTTTAGCATTTGGGCCAATGATTAATTCTGATGCTACTGGCACATCTTCCATTAAAGGTTTAGTTGCCATTTGAGCAGCCAGCAATTGAATATCATTCCATTTAGGAAGCTCAGGAATTGGAACACCCATAGCACCCATTTCTCCGTGATGTCCAGTTTTAGTCAAGCCATTTTTTGCCAATTCCTTTATATAAGCCAATGTAGGTTCCTCTTTGGTTGGCCCATCATCGGAAAGTGCCTCTGTTTCAGAAATATTATCCCCTTCTTTCAATTTAGCATGAGTACCATCGCAATATGGTGCGTTTTTAGAATGTTTACACATGCACAAGTAAGCATCTCCAGATTCTTCTACCACAAATTTTTTGGGAGTGATATCTGTACTTTTGTGAGACCCATCGCAATAAGGTTGGTTTTTGCTAAGTCCACATGCACACCAATATTGTTCCTCACCTTTTGTTAATTCAACTTTGACAGGCTTTCTATCCACTATTTTAGGTTTACTCATAATTGTTTCTCTAGTTTAGTTCTGTTCCAATTGGAGGTGTTGACAGCTGCTTCATATGTAGTTTGTAGAAAATCAAATAGCATTTTATCTGGATCATTTGATTGCTGTACATCTTCATATTTAAGGAAAAACTCTCCCATATCTGGACTGTAAAAGGCTTCTGAGGGAGCTACCCTTTGCTCTCCAAACTTACTATCGCTAGGATAAGCATAGGCGTAAAAAACAGGCATTGGTGAATCTTTTGAACCTGTCCAAAAACCTGCACTACTGACCTCTTGAGAGTAGGCTTCTTGCATAACATCAAGTGGCATATTGGGCATTCCTCCTTGATGCAATGGTGCAGAATTGCCAGAAAATCTAGTAACCGCCAAATCAAAGGCTCCCCAAAAAAGATGTACAGGGCTACACTTTCCTATGAACTTGCTTCTAAATGCATTGAAGACTCCACTCACTTTCACCATAGCTTTCCAAATGACTTCTGACGCCTTTGGATCGTAGGTCTTATTCACAGTGTTTTCTTCAAATGGAATAGCAGGTTCCATTTCATTGGGTGCCCTATGTATTGTCACATTGATATCTATGCTCTCAAGCTTTTCAAATAGCTCCTTATAAAAATCGGACACTGTTATAGATCTCAATTCAATATTTAAATCATCGGCATCAGAGCTTTTAATATTCAATTGATGGTTTTTAAAATCAAAATCTATTTGAAACATTCGACCTTCATATGAAATAGCTTGAGTAGAATATCCCTGAGGTGTCACGTAAAGTGCCGTATGCCACGAGTGATTTTGCCATGGCATAGTTTTCAGACGAATCTTACCTACTATCTGAATCCACTGATGAAGTGTTTCTAAGGTATCCTGAATGTCATTAAAATCTAAACTAGGCCAGTTATGGTCTTGGGTAGTAATTTTCATTGAAATTGATTTTTAATCTTTATTCGTTCAAAAATCAGTCTTTCAAAATTGAATTACATTCACCTAGATGAAGAAATGAAGTTATCTAGTCTGAGCCATTTTACTACGAAGTGTACTTAGGGTTTGAGGCATGATACCGAGGTAAGACGCTATCATTTTTTGAGGAATTCTATTGGACAGGTCTGGATAAATTTCGAGAAAGTATTGATATCTATCGATGGCAGGAGATTGCATTAACATGAGTAATCTACGCTGTAGACGTCCTATTCTTCTGGAAAGTAGTTGAACGTTTTCAACTATCTGCTCTTTTGATAAATCAGAATCAAATAGTCTTTTATTATTGAAAAGGATTACTTCAGAGTCTTCTATGCAATCTATAAATAGCTGTGCCGGTTGATCATATTCCATTGCTTCAATATCACCAATTATCCAACCCTCTGAGGCAAACATATAAACGTGCTCCTTACCATTACTATCAATAATGTAGCTTCTTAAAAGTCCCTCTTTTACATAAATAGCAGGAGCCCTTAGTGCTTCTGCTCTTTGCAAATATTCTCCTTTCTTTAGCGTCTTTGTCCTAGCCGCAGAGTCTAACTTTAGTATGCTTTCTAAGTTTTTCATCTATTTATAAAGTTTGGCTAATTCATCAAATATTAGAGTTTACGCCCGATCTGTATAAGTCCAATTATTTGAATTCTCACTATTTAGCCTCTCTCAGTTTTAGCTCATCCTTAATTTTCTTCATTGTACCAAATTGCAAAGGGAGTGTGGCACTACATGAAAATGCTACCACCATAAGAGCAATAAAAACGGCATTATCATCTTTCGCTATTAAACCGTAGATGGTGACTGAAAACAGAAGCGATAGCACTCCAATTAAAGCTCCAGCAATAATTTTAGTGGCCTTCAATTGATTCATCAATTGCTCAACCGTCTTGCTCTTTAAATCATCCTTTACCATTGATATTCGTGTTTTTCATTTAAATCAACATTATATCAATTCAATATCGTCAATAATATTGATACCACTTTTTTTCATCAGCTCACTTGCATTAAAGTCAGTACAAATCCCGTCCTGAAGCTTGTAATTAAAACTCAACTCTCCCTTTTCTATTTTGCTGTTGAAACTATGATTTGAAACCATCATGTGTTTGCCCGCAAGTTTAGCCAACTCCAAATCGTGAGTAGAGATCATACCAAAAGCATTTAGTTCACTTAGCTGTTTTATTAAAGATATACCTCCCTTGTAACGATCCTTCGAATTCGTTCCCTTGAACATTTCATCCAACATAAAAAAGATAGGATGTCTACTTTCTATAAGCTTCAGCAATTGTTTCACTCTTTGGAGTTCTGCGTAGAAAGAGGATATACCTTCTTCCAGATTGTCCTGTGTCCGCATACTGGTAAACATCTTCATATGTGATACTTTTCCAGACTTAGCACAACAAGGAGCACCCATTAGTGCCAAAACTAGGTTTATCCCTACAGTTCTTAGAAAAGTGCTTTTGCCAGCCATATTGGAACCAGTAATCATTGTTATTTGTCCCTGTCCTTGTAGTCGGAAATCATTGTAGACTCTGCTCTCTGTTTTGAGTAATGGATGACCAAGCATTTCAAACTCTAAATTGTATTGCTCATCTAAAATCTCAGGGAATACACAATCAGGATTGGCGTAAGCGAAACTCGCCAAGCTACTCAGTACTTCAAACTCACTGATTGCATTGATCCAAGAGTGCACCAAAGACTTGTTTCTATATTTCCATTTTTCTGTAAGAATGATGTGGTATATATCAAACAGCCAGAAATTATTGAGTAGTCCATAAAATGTATTGCCAATACTTCTCTTGGTTCCTCTCAGTTCAAAAGCTTCCAATATTTTCCTTAGTTTTCTAATCTCATTGGCTGCAGAAGAGTCTTTTTGATTCAAATCGGATTGAAGTTTTTGAAGCCTTTTTGATTCAAATTTTTGACTAGAAATAGTCTGAGCAAGCATCTCATACCCTCCCAATGTTTGAACATTTCGATCCGTGTGATCAATGATTTCCTCCGCCAGAGGACTTACCTTTTTCAAAAGTCGATTGTTGACAAACAAAGTAATGAGCAATGGGAACAAATACATATTCCATCCATTAGTAAAAGAATTGACCACATAAAGAAGCGTCAAAACAGTAGATGATATTCCTAAAATAACACTCCCAATTAGATATATTCTCTTTTTAGAAAGAAGACGTTCTTTCTTATCAAACCAACTCAATAATTTCTGATAATTACTCTCAGTATTAGAAAAAGACAAACCTTCAACGTGAAATTGTTGTCTCCATTCCAAACGAGGTTTTAACTCCTTTACAGCTTCCTGTCTTTCCAGTATAGTGTCCATAGAGGCTGGCTCAGAAAGCCACTTCACAAGACAAAGACCCCCAGATTCTGTAGTAGTTCTGTTCAGTAGCTGGAACAACGAATGCGACCCAAAAACATCTATATCCGTCAAATAAGCATGATCTCCATTGAGATGAGACTGCCCTGTAGGGAAGTTTGACAGTTTATTATCTAACCGTAAAAGTTCATTTTCATTGATCTCTTTTAGTAATGCATTTTTCCTCTTAAGATCTATTATTTTGTTATAGCGAGTAAGCAATAAAGTGAATCCAACGATACTCAGCGGGATCACTACCCACAATGGCATAAGCATTCGCTCGTTTGCGAGCATTATGATAGTTATGAAAGAGATGAGAAAAGTGGCTAACCTAAATAGAGAGAGTCTATTAATGAACTTCTCCAAATTCAAAATAGCCTTCTCATATTTATCGATATTGTTTTGATAGATTTTCAAGTTGTGATGCTTATTTATTAGGGCACTATGTTACCAACAAATCTAGTGATGATAGTTTATATCAAATGGATTCTATGCATTCATAATTAAGTTATATGAAATAATTTTGAGTGGCTTAGACACTTGTTCAGCAAACACAAGCGGCGAATAATCAAAATCTCATTTTCTGGTAGGGTATTTTTCTATCACCCTGTATCAATACCAAACAAGAAATAAATACTACTATGAAAACAAGAAAATGTATTACGGCAGTTGTTTGGATAGCACTAGCATCTATGGTTTGGTCATGTGGAGAAGATGATGGAGGCATAGACCCACAGACTCCATCTGAATCATCCATTGTCAAAGACAATATCTTAACGGGATCTAATGTGGCTATGAGTAGATTAAGAGGACAAGGATTTGGTGGCCCTATGGGAGCAATCTTCGGAAACTTTTATGGATCAATTGCGGGCAGAACAAACACAGCTACCCCTTTGAGCATGATGAAACAGAACATGAGAGGTAGAGTATTGAGTGATTCTACAGATACGGGTGAGGACGATACACCTAGCTGCCTAACAGAAAGCTGGGAAGATGACGGGAATGGCACATACTCTTACACACTTGACTTTGGTGATGGCTGTGATTATTACGGGGAGTTCCTAAAAGGAAAACTGGAAGAAAGCGGAACCTACTCTGAAACAGGCTTCTCCTCAACCACTACTTACACGGATTTTGGTGGTGAAGATTGGTCTATTGATGGAACACAGAGTTATAGTGGTACTTGGGAAGAATCCTCCGAAAGTGATGAGAATATAGAAGATTCCATTTTCTACCATTTTGCAGCCAAATATGAGTTTTCAGCAGATATGACTCAGAGCTATATGGAGTATGATTATGATTCTACTTCAGACGCATCTACCGAAGAACGACTGGTAGAATTAGAGTATGTATCTCAAGGATCTGAGTCTTCTGATGAACTTGGATACACAGTAGAATCGAGAACCGAGTCAATGACTTTCAATACAGGAGAATCATTCGCATCTAGTGTAGATGCACCACTTTACATGAGCAATGCATGTTACGAAGAAGATGTTTGGATATATGTAAGTGGAATCGAGTCTGGTAGCTACACATTTGAAGGAGAGACTGGGGCCTATAGCATCAACTATGGCGATGGGACATGTGACAATCTTGTCACCATCACCGAAAATGGTGTAACGGAAGAAGTAGATCTAGGCGAAATATGGGATGATTGGGAAGAAGAATGTAGCGGTGACGATCACGGTTAATAAAGAGTCCTTTTTTAAATGGTTAGTTGGTTTAATAAAAAAGCCTCGCAGTTGCGAGGCTTTTTTTATAGGCTGATTCAAAAGATCATTCGAGACTAGTGGTGAATGATGTTTTTTTAATTATTTTATGAAGATAGTGACTATCTTTTCGTCAAAATAATGCTTTCGACTGGTTGATAATCTTCATCTATCAAACTATTCAACTTGTCTATAAAGCTTTCATCCACATCTATGAAAAACCTCTTTTACCAGCTCATTCATTCGCTACCTATTCAGCTGGTTTTTCATCATGTTAAAAAAAACCTAGCCTTACTTGCTGTTTGGGCAATCATCATTTCCTCGTTTTCCGGTGGACTGGGCAAAGTCTACGGCATTCATTACCTTTTTTTGGATCCTGAGTATCTAGGCAGAGTCAATTTCTGGAGCTTCTTTTTCGTAGGACTGGCATTCGGCAACTTGGTAGTGGCCTTTCATATTACTACTTACATATTGGATGGCCATCGTTTTAGGTTCATAGGTGTGCTAGAGCGTCCATTTACCAAATTTTCTGTCAACAACAGTTTAATTCCTTTGATCACACTTTGCATATACGTCGGTATGATCATTCGTTTCCAACTCAATAATGAATTTGTTTCTAGTAGTCAATTGCTTATCAACATCTTAGGATTACTTTTTGGTATTGGCATTTTTCTAATTCTTATCATTTTTTACTTCCGTCTTACTAACAAGGATATTTTTAAATATTTAGCGGGTACAGTAGATAAAACATTGAGGAAAAATCAGCTAAGTAGAGAGCGAATGATGGCTAAGCTTAATGAGAATAAAAAAGACAAGTACAATGTAAAGAGTTACTTGGACTTAAAACTAAAAGTAAGATCGACAGAGCGAATTGTTGATTTTAGCAATAGGGAAGCGGTGCTTAAGGTTTTTGATCAAAATCACTTCAACTCTGTCATTGTAGAGTTAATCATTATAGGTGTGATACTACTATTGGGTCTGTTCATGGAGTACTCCATTTTTCAGATACCTGCAGCTGCTAGTGCAATGCTCATTTTCGCCATCATCGTCATGTTAGTAGGGGCTATCTCTTTTTGGTTCAAAGGCTGGGGTATGGCATTTGCGTTTACGCTATTTATGGTGGCCAACTTTGGTGTTAAAACAGGCTTAAAGAAAGGCATCAATCAAGCCTCCGGCATCAACTATGACACCACTAAAGCAGATTATTCTTTTGACAGGCTAAGCCTAACACACTCCAAAGAGCAGTTTGTACATGATCAGCTACATATGCTCCAGACACTGGAAAACTGGAAGACAAAATGGGAAAATCCTCAGAAACAAAAAATGGTTTTTTTATGCATAAGTGGCGGTGGTCAGCGATCTGCATTATGGACCGTCAATTCTCTATTGAAAGCAGATAGTACCCTTAATGGCACTTTACTTGATCAAACTTTTCTTATCACTGGGGCCTCAGGCGGATTAATTGGCGCAGCTTATTATCGCGAGATGTACAGACAAAACAATCGCATAGCACTTTCCAACAGAAGAGACGAACTGCTTAAAAACATGGGAAAAGACAATCTCAACCCAGTCATATTTAGTCTGTTAGTCAATGACTTATTTTTCAAACTACAATCACACGAGTATGCTGGCAGAACCTACACAACAGATAGAGGATACACGTTTGAGCAAAACTTGAATACTAACTTGGGCAATACACTTAACAAAAAATTGAGTGACTATAAAACAGATGAAGAGGATGCCAAAATTCCAACGTTGATCCTATCTCCTACCATTGCTAATGACGGGAGAAAACTCTACATTTCTACACAGCCAGTCTCCTTCATGGGAAGGTCTTCAGAAATTTTGGAGGACGATAATGAAAAGATAAGAGCTGTTGATTTTCAAACTCTTTTCAGAGCCAATGCTCCACAAGATCTCAGCTTTCTTTCAGCACTTAGAATGTCTGCCTCTTTCCCCTACATCACACCGAACATTAGTTTACCAAGCGAGCCTCGCGTAGAGATAATGGATGCTGGAATTTCTGACAATTTTGGCATCTCTGATGCAGTAAGATTTATTCATGTTTTCAAAAACTGGATTGCTAAAAATACGGATGGAGTCGTTGTACTCGTAATCCGAGACACGAAATCTAACACACCGATCGAAAGCACCCCAAACCCTTCGATTGTAGATCGAATGACCTATCCCATTGCAAGTGTTTATAACAATCTGCAAACCATGCAAGACATCAATAATGATGCACGATTAGAGCAAATGAAGGACTGGTTTGATGGGGATGTAGATGTCATAGAGATTGCCTACGATTCTTTCGCTAATGAATTGATAGAGGATGGAACGAAAACTAAAAAAGATAAGGAAATAGAAAGAGCTTCTTTGAGTTGGCATCTTAATTCGCGTGAAAAGCAAAACATCATTGACAACATCAATATTAAGAGCAATCAAGAAGCTATTAAAGACTTAAAAAAAGTATTAGAAACCCATTAATTCTTTGAATCTGGCAGTTTGCCTTCTTGACACCTCAATCTCCGTTTTGTCTTTCAGGTAGATTCTAATAGTACCGCTAAACCATGGTTCTATTTTCTCAATCCATTTCACGTTGATGATCTGTTGTCTGTTGGCTCTAAAAAAAACATCCGGATCCAATCGTGACTCCATGTATTGAAGTGTCTTAGGTATCATTGGTTTTTGATCTTTAAAATAGATTCGAGTGTAGTTGTCCCAAATCTCAAAAACACGAACATCTGCTAATGTCACAAACCAGCATTGCTCTCCGTCTTTTACGAATACTTGACTTTTCGCTCTTAGTACTTTCTTAGGTGTGTCTTCTTCTTCTATTTTCTCAGTTACTTTCAGAATTGCTTTAGAAAGGCGATCTGCCGTAATTGGCTTTTTCAAATAGTCAAGCGCATTGAAATCAAATGCTTTCATGGCGTATTCACTATAAGCTGTTGTGAAAATAACCTCAGGTACCTCAACCAACATTTCCAAAAGCTCGAAACCATCTTTCCCTGGCATCTGTATATCCAGAAAAATGAGATCTGGTTTCAGTTCCTCTATCATCTCTTTCGCTACATCCGCATTCTCAGCCTCGCCTATGATTTCAACTTCTTTATTTTTTTCTAACAAATACCGCAGCTCTTGACGGGCCAATCGAGTATCATCTATAATTATTGCTTTCATCAGTCTTGCTTTTAGGCAACAACAAAAGGTACCGTCAACATAGACCTTACCATTTCACCATGCTGTATCAAGGTTAAATTAGGCTCTTTTTCAAACAGAATGCGAATGCGTTCCGTTGCGTTTTTCAAGCCTATCCCTTTGTTTTTATATTCTTTGAGTTGCCCCGTGTTACTCACAGATATTTGAAGGTCATCATCTGTTTTTTCTATAAGTATCTTGATATCTCCCCCATTCTTTTCTTGAGAGATGCCATGTTTTACGGCATTTTCAGCCATTAACTGAATAATCATTGGAGGTATTTTACACTTCTTCAGCTCATTGGAAAGTAGAATTTCAAACTTAAGTCTGTCTTCATAATGTATCGTTTCCAGCTCTAGGTATTTTTCCACAATTTCTAATTCCTCTGCTATGGTCACTTTCTCATTATCATTAAACTGAATAGAATAGCGAAGCAATTCTGACAAGTGAGAAACCATATCTCTCGCCTTCATATGATCTTCTAAGATCAGTGCTCTAATGTTGTTGAGTGCATTAAATAAGAAATGGGGATTGATCTGAGCCTTCAGAGCGATGAGTTCAGCATCTTTTACTGCAGCCTGCAGTCTCCATTTTTCAATTTCACCTTGCTTGTAATTTCTGAAGTAAAAAATGATGAGGTAAAAAGATGTCCAGAGTGCTAAGTAGATAAATGTCTGAAGTGTATAAAGCAGAAAAATAGCCACTGACATCTTTTCAACATCTAATACATCTGTGGCTAAAACTCCATACCCAGTTGTAATACCATTTGCTAATAAAGCAAGGATGATAAGCGCAGGAACCAATCTAGCTATAAGGTTTCCTATTTTCAAATCTAGCCAGCCATCTAACTTCATTTTAAATCGAAGAAGGTGGGTAGAAGTGAACATGACGATCGCAGATAAGAAATTCCAAGCGATGGTAGAGACCTTTAATTCATAAAAAGAGCCTCCAATGACCAAGCCTACAATAGCGTATAGCAGCCAGCCCACTATCTGTACAATCCAATACTGCTTAGTTCGAAACATACTTTCTTTTTGAAATACCAATGATAAGGAAAACTATCCATGGTAAGATATAAGGTGCTAAATGGTACTCAACACCCACTAATTTCATCATGGCAAAGAGTGTAAGACTTACTAAAAATCCTACCGTTCCCAATATCAAAAATTGATTCCACTTTTTCATGCACACTAAAATACGAGCAACTTTAGGTTTACAATGATGATTTAAAGGGAGTGGTTGTTTCATGGTAGTGAGTGGATGTTATTTTTTTTGATATTAATATCACGACTAGCATCTACTCCAAAAAGTAGAGGCACAAAAAAAGGGATTCTCTTGAATCCCTTTTTATTGTTCGGCTTATGGACTAATTAGTTTCTCTCAAGAATAAGCTGAGCAGTAATTTTGATAGTGTCATTACTTCCGTCCTCGTCCAAATCTTCTGAACTATCAGTCTCCGTGAAAGCTCCTACAAACTTTGTTGCAGTAATTGACACGACATCCATGGTAAACTCAGACTCATCTCCTTCATCAAAAGTTATCATGGTTTCACTACTATTCAACTCCCAAGTTCCAGATTCAGTGCCTTCAGAATCTGTCACAGAATAAGTCCCATCTGCATTAAAAGTAAATGCAACATTTCCGCTTCCAGCTAGATCTTCTTCAAAACCTGACTCAAGACCCGCCACTAACTGATCGAGCAGCTCTCCTTCCAATCCAAGACCTGCGAAAAAATCAGCGATACTTCCTCCATTAATGGATAGCTCACTCACAGTAAAAGAGCCAGTAGTCCAAGTTCCTAAAATAGTGGTTGATACATTCCCTTCACCGCCAGCTGTAGGTTCATCGTCTTCTGAGCATGACGTAAAAGTGAGTACACTTACCGCTACAAGTAGTAGCCCAATTTGATTTAAAATGTTCTTTTTCATTGTCCTTTTTTTTATTTGATCCTACAAAAATAGAAGAATCTATTTTCATGATAAAACACTTTGCGCAAAACGAAATTCTTCACTCTTTAGTATACATGAATCTTATTTTGCAATAGATTAACGACTTTTACCGTTTAGAAAAATGTTATGCCTAGAATCTTACTTATCAGCCTCATACTGGCTAGTTACTCCCTTTCCACATTTAGCCAAAAATCCATTAAGACCTATTACGCGCAAGGTCAAGTCAAAGAGGAGTACCAAATTCTTGATAATGATAGCACTAGAGTAAATGGCGATTACAAGATGTATGACCTTTCAGGGAACCTAATCGTCACCGGGTATTTCAATGATGGGAAAAAGGATGGTGTTTTCAATAACTTTTATCCTGATGGCTCACTTCAAAGAGAAACCATATACAAAGACAATTTAAGAGAAGGAAAAACATCTATCTACTCCAAAAATGGCACTATCATTCAAGAAGCCGTTTTCGAAAATGACACGCTGTACGGTAGAGTAAAATCATATGATGAAAATGGAGTTCTTAAGGGGGAGACACAATTCAAAAATGGTAATCCAGATGGTCAGGTCTTCGAATATTATGCCAATGGAAAAGTAAAGGAAGAAATCACTTATGAAAATGGAAAACCTAACGGTACAACAAAGCAGTACTATGAAACGGGCACAATACAGCTTGAAGCTAAATATGTGAACGGTCTCTTAGACGGAGACTACAAAACATATTACCCTTCTGGCGTACTGGAAATGGAGGTAGTGAATGAGCAAGGCTCAAAATCAGGGTATTTAAAAACCTATTACGAAAATCAGCAACTGAAATCGACTGGCGTCTATGAAAGGGGATCTTTGCAAGGTGACTTTTTAGCCTATTTCAGTAATGGTGATATAAAGAGCAATCACAAATTCCAAGATGGGAAAAGAGTTGGGAAAGGATTTGACTACCATGAAAATGGAAAAGTAAAGCTCGCCTCCAACTACTCTTCTGATGGAC
Organism: Ekhidna sp.; assembly: GCA_045106975.1. GTDB lineage: Bacteria > Bacteroidota > Bacteroidia > Cytophagales > Cyclobacteriaceae > Ekhidna. The sequence continues at coordinate 19,350 of JBGCFL010000168.1, forward strand.
AAAAGGCAACTATCAAAGAGTACAATAAGAAAGGTTCTTTGATTGCTGAAAAGCAGATTGAAAATGAATTACCTGCCGGTACTTGGAAGAAGTTTGATGCTAAAGAAAGACCCATTATGGTAGAAAGCTATGAAAAAGGCAAACTGCATGGTCTAAGAACTGAGTATGAAAATGGAAAGAAACTAAGCGTCACTGAGTATCGATTTGGAAATAAGTACGGCCCTTATCTTGAATACTATCCTGATGGATCTATAAAAGCAGAAGCTAGTTACGAACTCAATAGATTGCATGGGATATATACTTCCTACTTCAAAAATGGAGAAATTGAATATCAAGGAAAGTACATAAGAAACAATCGAAATGGTATTTGGAAGTACTTTAACAAACAAGGAAATCTGGAAGAAGAAATAGTCTACAAAGGGGGAAAAGTCGTTGATCTAAACGATTGACTTAATTTTATTGAATGATCTTTATCAAGACGATTAAATCCTTCTTAAAGGATAAGGAATACAGAGACTTACTTCTAACTACAATAATCATCCTTCTTATAGGAACTGTTGCCTATCATTACATTGAAAACTGGTCTTGGTTAGATGCATTCTATTTCTCATTCATCACTTTGACCACTATCGGTTTTGGAGACTTTGCACCCACGACTGATGCTGGAAAAGTCTTCACCATCATCTACATCACCATTGGTGTAGGAATCATATTAGCATTCATCAATACGCTATATCACCATTACAATAGTCAAAAAAAGAAAGGTAAAAAGAAAGATTAAAAGAACGGAAAAGATATACAGCCGTATCATTATTTAATGTCTCGTCTGCTTTCAATACCTTCCTTGTTTTTTGCTCTACTATTTTTAGGCTGTACCGAAGAAAAAGTACCTCAGCAGTTCTATCCAAGAAATGATCACCACGCATACGAACACTCACTAGAAATAGCTGATCTTAGAAATACTGCTTTAGGTAAGGATTGGTTTAAAGCAGCTGAGAAGCCATTCCAAAATCCGATCAAACTTGAGTTGCCTTACCAAGAGGGGTTCTTCATATCAGAGAAACTACCAGATGCTCATGGCTACCAATTTGAGGTCAAAAGAGGACAAAAAATAATAGTAGATATTCAGCATATCAGCCCTCAAAAGACAAAACTATTTGTGGATTTGTTTAGAATCGAAAATGATTCACTAAAAGAGTTCAGACAAGTCGCATCAGCAGATAGCACACTTCAACTTGGTTTTGAGCCTAGAAGAAATGCTACATATCTTCTCAGATTACAACCAGAGCTTCTACGTGGCGGAAAGTTCAAAATAACGATTGAGAATGTCCCTATTCTTGATTTTCCAGTTGCAGGAAAAAACAAACGAGCCATTCAAAGTTTCTTTGGTGACCCGAGAGATGGAGGCAAGAGAGATCATCACGGAGTAGACATTTTTGCTAAGAGACTTACGCCAATCATAGCACCTGTAAAAGGAGAAATAAGACAGGTGAATTCTAGAAAGCTTGGAGGAAAAGTAGTCTGGCTATACGATCGAAAAAGAGGTTTGAATCTATACTTTGCCCATCTACATGAACAGAAAGTAAAGCGATACCAAACTGTAAACGTTGGTGATACCATAGGAACAGTAGGCAATACTGGGAATGCTAAATACACTCCTCCTCATCTTCATTTTGGCATCTATCGAAATGGCCCTTTAGATCCATATTCATTTATTGCGCAGGAACATGATCGTGTCTCTCTTTTCGAACCCGACACTTCAATGATAGGTAAGAATATAAAAATCAAAAAACAGGCATTTCTAACAGCAAAAATGAAAAGAAGAACTATGCATATTGACACATTGAATAGTGGTGATATGATCACCATCAATGCTATAAACCATGACTATATAAGAGCCACTAATTCTTCTGGGAACTCAGGGTTTTTAAGGAAAATCGAAGTAAAATAATACTTATCCTTCGTACCAGATTCTGAATACCGTTCCAGATAAATCATCCGAAACTAACATAGAACCATCTTCCATAAACAAGACATCTACCGGTCTACTCCAAGCGGTATTGGTTTCCTCATTCAAAAAGCCAGTAGCGAAATCTTCGTAGGCAACACCTAATCCGTTTTCTTCTGTCACCATAGTAATCTTATGCCCTGTATGACCCGCATCTGAGCTTCTATTCCAAGAGCCATGCTCGGCGATAAAAATTCTATTTTTATACTCTGCTGGAAAAGTGTTGCTTGTGCAAAACTTCAATCCTAGAGGTGCTACGTGAGGTCCTAAGTTTTGAGCTGGCTTCACAAAATCTGAGCAAGGAAATTTATCTCCAAACTCTGGATCCTTAATATCTCCCCCATGACAATATGGGTATCCAAAATGTTGCCCCGCTTCTGATACTCTATTCAGCTCGCAAGGAGGAATATCATCACCCAGCATGTCTCTTCCATTGTCAGTAAACCACATCTCTCCTGTTTCTGGATGCCATGTAAATCCTACTGTATTTCTTACACCACTTGCGAATACCTCTCTATCAGATCCATCAGCATTCATGCGAGTGATAGAAGCATACATTTCATTCTTGCTTTCGCAGATATTACAAGGTGCGCCCACTGGAATATATAATTTTCCGTCAGGACCAAAGGCAATGTATTTCCAACCGTGATGCCCATCTTTGGGATAATCATCATAAATTTTTACTGGCTTAGGTGGATTCGATAAATTCTCTTCAATATTATCAAATCTCCAAAGCTTAGACACCTCAGCTACATAGAGTGACCCATCCTTGAATGCTACTCCGTTTGGCATTCTCAAATCACTCGCGATAACATATTTCTCATCAGCTTTCCAGTCTCCGTTCGTATCTCTCAAAGCATATACCTTATCTCCTCCCCTGTTGCTTACAAACAGAGTCCCGTTTGGTGACCATGCCATTGCACGAGCATTATTCACTCTAGCAAAGACATCCATTTTAAAACCATCAGGTAGTTTAATTTTATCTATCTGTAATCCTTCAGTAGAGAGCAAATCTTCGCTCATTGCGACCGAATCTTCTTCAGTCTCATTCTCAGGAGAACTTGATGAGCAAGACAGTATTGTTATGAAACAAAAAAATACAAAAAACTTATTCATGAGGTTACATTTAGGTTCTACACGCTATTCAAAAGTACGAGGATATGATATCAATCGAAACAGAAATAGAAAATTTAGTCATTGATTGATAGCTCCTCTCCTATCAAACTAATTTAGTTTATCCGCTATTTCTATGAATTTACAAATACTTACTTTTACATCTTGAAACTGCACAAACACTTTCTTTTAACGATTCTGTTAGCAGCTGTTTTGACATCTAATGCTCAAGATACTTTCACATTCGCTGGAACAGGTAAAGTTGAATTAAGAGGTCAATGGGACTTGGTGATGGGTGAATTCCTGTCTCATGATGAAGTCCTAAAAAGAAAAAATAAAATCAATGCTGATGTTCCTGGGACATGGAACGAGTTAGTCTGGAACAACAATACTATTGGATCATTTGGCTATGGCACGTACTGGACTACAATAGCATTGAATCAAAATTCATCAAATTCACTTGCTATTGAAGTCTCAGAAGTAAGTCTAGCTTATCAATTATATATTGATGATCAACTGGTTGGCCAACAAGGAACTCCAGGGAAGAATAGGGCAGAGGAACTACCCAAAATAGATTATGAAATATTTGATTTTGATAGAGCTGGAAGAGATTCAATTACTGTTATTTTTCATGTAAGTAATTTCAGTCATGAAAGTGGTGGACTTTGGTATGCTCCAACCATGGATTTTGAAGCCCCTTTAAGGCAAAATCTTGATTTTAATAAAGCGATTAAGCTACTCATTCTTGGTTCCATTATTATTAGCGGCATTTTTCAACTTTATGTCTTTTTGCGAAGAAGGAAAGAGAAATTTGCACTCTATTTCTTCATGATCTGTGTCTCTCTCGTTCTACTAACGATATCAAGAGGAGATATGCCAATAATGGACTTTTTCCCCTCCACAAGCTGGATCAGTCTTAAGAAAATAGTCTACATCTCTATTTTTCTTATTGTGCCTACAAATGCTCTATTCTTAAGAGAACTCTATCCAGATTATTATCATAAAAAAATAGTTTTAGGTACAACTCTCTTCAGTCTATTACTGATCGTATTTACACTGATCACTTCCCCAAGGATTAGTTATATCGTAATTCCATACTATCACATATACAATCTCGTACTGGGTGTGTATCTGTTCATATCTCTTTGTCGAGCAGCATATCATTCCAATTTTGGTGCTCGATTTTTACTTACAGGATACATCTTTGGTTTTATAATGGCTATTCATGACATATTAAAATCTCAATATGTCATAGAAGGTTTTGCTTTTGATATGATTCATGTCGGAACCCTTATATACATCTTCCAATTGATCGCAGTAATTGCTGGCAGATACATCAAGGCAATAGAGGGACGAGAGCAATTATCTTCTCATTTAAGAAAGGTGAATGATGACCTGGAAGCAACAGTAACTAGAAGGACAAAAAAATTAAGTGAGCAAAATCAAATCATAGAATCACAAAACGATCGACTTCAAGATGCCATGAAGGAAAAGAATGATTTAATGGCTGTCGTAGCACATGACCTAAAAGCTCCATTTGACAGTATCAACAGTCTAACAGATATTATGAAACCGAATTTGGATGAGTCTCTTTTGGAGTTCAATCAAATGATTAAAAAATTAACATTAAATGGAAGAAATTTGATTGAAAACCTTACGCAATTAGGATTTTATGATCAAGAAGATTTTCTAATAACCGTAGAGAGTTTCACCATAAAAGAGTTTTTCAATCAGAAAAGAATGTCGTTTGAAAAAGTAGCTTTAGCAAAAGAGGTAGTTCTGCAATCCAATCTCACTCTCAAAAGTGAGAATTTCATTTCTGACAAATCACTGATAGATCGAATAGTAGACAATCTCCTTTCAAATGCCATCAAATTTTCACCTTCAAAAAAAGAGATTTATTTTCAAATGACAGAGGGTGATCATCTTGAAATCCGTATAAAAGATCAGGGACCTGGATTTAGTGAGCATGATAAAGAAAAGGCTTTTGGCAAATTTCAAAAACTCTCCGCTAAGCCCACCGCTGGAGAAAGCTCTACAGGCCTTGGTCTATCTATAGTAAAGATGCTCATAGATAAACTTAAAGGAAGTATTGAAATCATAAGTGAGCAAGGAAAAGGTGCTGAAATAATAGTCATCATTCCTCGCTCGACATTATAGTTTATTCATTTTAAGTATTGCACATTTAGTTCTTCTACTACTAGTACTTTTGCGCCATGATTGACATTACAAATCTTTCATACTTTCTGGGGGACAGAGCATTGTATGATGAAGCTTCACTTTTTATAGGACCAAAAGATAAAATTGGACTCATAGGACTGAATGGGACAGGAAAGTCCACACTTCTCAAAATGATGGTTAATGACCTTCAGCCTTCAGGAGGAACCATCAATATGAGTAAGGATACCACCATTGGTTTCCTCAATCAAGATTTACTCTCTTTCCAAACAGAAGACTCTATTTTGGCTGTAGCCATGACTGCTTTTGCTTCTACTATGGAGTTGCAAAAACAGATAGATAAAGTCATCAAAGAAATGGAGGAAAACTACCACGATAAGTTGGTAGATAAACTCACAAAGCTTCAAGAGCGATTTGAAGCTGAAGAGGGATACACATTACAGTCAAGAGCAGAAGAAATTTTAGAAGGTATCGGTTTCAAAACAGCCGACCTGCAAAGACCATTAAGCGAATTTTCAGGAGGCTGGAGAATGCGGGTAATGCTTGCCAAGCTTCTTTTAGAGAATCCTTCCTTATTGATGCTGGATGAGCCTACTAACCACTTGGATCTACCGTCTATTCAATGGATAGAAAATTATCTTCAATCATATGAAGGCGCCTATATCATTGTCTCTCACGATAGGGAATTTCTTAACAGGACAGTCAACAAAATAGTAGAGGTAACAGGTGCTGATCTTCATGTCTACCCAGGTGACTATGATAAATATGAGTCAGAAAAAACGCTTAGAAATGAGCTCCAACAAAATGCTTTTGAAAATCAACAAAAGAAAATAAAAGAAGCGGAACGATTCATTGAGCGATTTAAGGCGAAAGCTACAAAAGCGAGCCAAGCACAATCCAAGATGAAGATGTTGGAAAAGATGGATCGTGTAGATCAGGTGGTGGATGAAAATGCACAGGTGAATTTCAGATTCAATTTCCAAACCAAATCTGGTCGCCATGTTAAAAGATTAGAGAATATATCTAAGTCTTATGGTGATCTAGACATCCTAAAAGACACCACTGCTGGAATAGAGCGTGGAGACAAAATAGCATTGATTGGTGCGAATGGAAAAGGGAAATCTACGGTGCTCAGAATAGTCGATGGATCGGAAAAACATGATGGAAAAGTAGAGACTGGTCATAATGTAAATCCGTCTTTCTATGCACAGCATCAACTAGAAGCTTTAGATGTAAAGAACGATCTTCTGGAAGAACTGAAGATGGAGGGAACAGGCAAATCGGAATTAGAACTCAGAGGGGTATTAGGGTGCTTTCTATTTACTGGTGACGAAATTTTCAAGAAAATAAAAGTCCTTTCTGGTGGTGAAAAATCAAGGGTGGCTCTTGCAAAAACCTTGATTTCAGAAGCCAACTTTCTATTGCTGGATGAGCCCACTAACCACTTGGACATTCTTTCGGTAAGCATTTTGGTACAAGCACTTCAGCAATATGAAGGAACGCTCCTTCTTGTCTCTCACGATAGACACTTCATCACACAAGTGGCCAACAAAATTTGGTGGATAGAAGATCAGGAACTCAAAGAGTATCCCGGAACATTTGAAGAGTATAACTGGTGGATGGCGAAACGTGAAAAAGAAAAGAAGCCTGCTTCATCTTCTTCAGAGCCAAAACAAAAAGAGAAAAAGCAAAATTCTAAACCAAAGAATAATGCTGAGGAACAGCAAGCTGCCAAAGAGTTAAAGCAAATAGAAACTCAAATAGAGCAAATGGAAAGTTCCATCACGGAACTGGAAACGCAACTAGCACAACCCTCTGTTTATGAAAATCCTGAGGAGTACGAAAAACTTAATGCGGAATTTCAGGAAAAGAAAGGGGAACTAGAAAGATTAATGGAGAAGTGGGAGGAGTTGGCTTAAGGAGTTCTGGTATCTTTCTTCTTATTTAATCTTGCCTGAATACCTAAAGAAATCATTAACGGTTCATAATCAAATTCAATGTCTTCTGGAATAGCATGAAGTGAAATACCTCCTTGCATTACTAGTTTTACATTTTTAAATCCTCCTTTGACGGTAAATGCTGGTTCGAAAAATACTGCAGATTTTGAAATTGAATTTTGATTTACGTTTACATAAACGACTCTATGAGCGATTGATAATTCAACAGTTTTAAAAGACCATCCTAGTGCTGGTTGAATGAAGGCCCTGAAACTATTGACATCAGGAGACAGCCGTTCGATTGAACCAAATCCGGCTCCTCCATAAAATTCCACAACCCCCTTAGCTCCCATTTTTTCAAAATAGCCAGTACCCAATTCCAAAAAATAATTCTCAAGAAATTTACTCTCCGAGTCAAATTCAAAGCTTCCATTCATCATGAATCCAAGATTATCAGTAGCTGCATACGCCACTTGGGTATCAAAACCTGCGGTACCTGTGTAAACAGCAGCTTGAAATTCAGATTTTTCTTTGAAGATGGGGGTATTCACAACATTCGGAATGTACAATGGAACACACGAGCTATTAATTACTATTAAAATAATAATAGCACAATAACGAAATCGACAAAAATTCATGGAAATTGTTCGTTTAATACTACAGGATGTTTTTTAATAAAATCGTTTCATTTAATCTCATGCAAAGAGAAACTAAATCAAAAGAATAGAGAAATTTAAAGTCTATTTCCCTAAACTTTCCGCCAACATCCTATGAAACTGATGCACTCCCTTTTCTCGTGTAGGTGAAAAACGACCTGTCTTGTAGTATTTTGACTTCAGCCCTTTATGCACTCCCTCTACTACAAATTCATCTTCTCGCTCCACCTTATCTAGTAAAGCGCCCGCTCCTTTATCTAGCTTAGATTCATCATAAATGTAAGAAAGGAAAGACACCTTGGTTTGGTTCAATGAAATGGGTCTTACAATATTGACAGAAAGTCCCCAAGGATAAAAATTGAACATCATATTAGGGAATACCCAGAAATAGTAAGCTGCTACTCTTCTGCCATGATGCAGATGACCTTCGGGTAAGTCGAAGGTATCTTCAGCTCCTTCAGAAAATCCAATCTGTACATTAAAATGATCATGAAGTACTGTTTCATAACTTCCGTAATCGAGCGCTTCATTCAAATCGCTATGAACAAAGGGAATGTGAAAACCTTCTAGATAATTATCACAGTATAATGCCCAGTGTGCATTGACCAAATAATCTTTAGACTGCACTTCACTATGGACAAATTCTTGGATAGGTAAGAAACCAACATACTCATTCATTTCAGCAATGACCTTTTCAAAATCGATGCTTGACCCCAAGTTGGCAAAAAGCATCGGTCCCCATTGCGCTGTTACAAATCGATGCAAATCCTCACAATCTCTTGGGAAATTCTGAGCTTCTTTAAACTCAGGCATGGATTCAAATTTTCCATCTAATTCGAATTTTCTGCCATGATACATACAAATCAATTTTCGCTGACTTCCCCCATTTTGACATACTAAATTTCCACGGTGAGTACATACATTACTCATGCAATGAATTACTCCTTTTTCATCTTTCGATAGCACGATGGGCTCTGTCAAATAGCCATCTAGCAAAATCATTGGATGCACGTGCTTCTGTAGTCTTACCAGATTTTCGTCACCAACCCATTGCCATGATTGATAAAAGACTTTCTGCTTGATAAGATCAAACGTAGCTTCATCTCTATAGAAGGATGCAGGGAGAGTTTCTGCTTGAGTAATATCTGGATGTATGGAATAGTTAGTTTGACTCATTACTTTAGGGTAGATTTCAAAAGTACCATTTTTACAACGACCCACAATTTAATTCTATGAGTAGAAAAAAGCTTGGTTTCTGGACTAGCTCTTCATTGGTCGTTGGTAATATGATTGGCTCAGGAATTTTTCTTCTTCCAGCCACGCTAGCCTCTTATGGCAGCATTAGCATCATTGGGTGGGTTATATCAGCCTTGGGTGCAGCAGCTTTGGCATATGTTTTCATTGAGCTTAGCAAGATACTTCCGGGTACTTCTGGCGGCCCATACATATACTCTCGAAGCGGACTTGGTGACTTTGCTGGTTTTCTGGTTGCTTGGGGTTATTGGATCTCCGTTTGGTGTGCCAATGCTGCTATTCTTATCGCACTCATTAGCTACTTAGGCGTATTCTTCCCTATCCTACAAGAGAGTAATGTTGCGGCAATTTCTACTGGCCTTGTTATTATTTGGAGCGTGGTATGGATTAATACACTAGGAATTAGAGAAGCAGGCATTTTCTCATTGATTACCAGCATCATGAAAATAACTCCTTTGATTGCCATAGGACTATTTGGACTTTTCTATATCAAAATGGAAAATTTCTCTTCTTTCAATATTAGTGGTATATCTAATTTTCAAGCAATCACCGCTACCGCCACACTCACTTTCTTTGCCTATATGGGAATAGAGTGTGCTACTATACCGGCTGGAGATATTGAAAATCCAAAGAGAACGATACCAAGATCAACGTATTTTGGATTAGCAATAACAGCAGTGGTTTATATACTTGGCACCACATCTTTACTAGGAATTATTCCAGCAGAGAAATTACAATATTCTCAAGCTCCTTTTTCAGATGCGGCTGCCATTATCTGGGGACCATGGGCGGAAAATTTGGTAGCCTTTGGAGCTGTCATCGCTACATTAGGAGCTTTGAATGGATGGATTTTAGTGCAGGGTCAAATACCTGCTGCCATTTCTAGAGACAAACTTTTTCCTCCAATTTTTGCAAAAGAAAATAAGAATGGAGTTCCTGCTCTAAGCCTTATTCTATCAAGTGTATTGGTATGCATACTCATCACCATGAACTATTCTAAGGGAATGGTGAAGGCTTTTCAATTTGTACTCCTTTTATCTAGCATGACTTCTCTTATAGCTTATCTATTCACATCCGTCAGTTATGTGATTGTCTCCAATAGAGAAGAAGGAATGGGCAAAGGTTTTACCCTAAAAATAATCGTCGCATCTATTTCTTTTCTCTTTGCCATTTGGGCTATTGCTGGTTCAGGTGTGGAAATAGTTTATTGGGGATTCCTATTATTAATGGCAGGGATACCGCTTTATGTATGGATGCAGGTTAGAAAATAAAAAAAGGACTTTGAAAGTCCCTTTTTTAGTATCATCAGGTAAGGATAAAGTTACTTCATCCCGCCAAGCATATTGGCCATAGCTCTTTTCCCGCCTGACTTGTTCATCATTTTCATCATCTTTCTCATCTGCTCAAATTGCTTGAGTAGTTGGTTGACCTCTTGAATAGACGTCCCGCTTCCTTTGGCTATCCGTTGCTTTCTGTTTCCGTTAAGAATTTCAGGTTGTGTCCTTTCTTTAGGTGTCATGGATTTGGTGATTGCCTCAATCGGCTTCAATGAATCATCGTCAATGTCGATATCTTTCATTGCCTTGCCCACCCCGGGAATCATTCCTAAAAGATCCTTCATGCTTCCCATTTTCTTCATCTGCTCCATCTGAGCTAGGAAGTCATCAAAACCAAACTGGTTCTTTCTTATTTTCTTATTAATCCTTCTGGATTCTTCTTCGTCGTAAGCTTGCTGAGCTCTCTCTACCAAACTAACCACATCACCCATACCGAGGATTCTGTTGGCCATCCTGTCTGGGTGGAAAAGATCGATGGCATCCATCTTCTCCCCCGTAGAGATGTATTTAATTGGCTTAGTTACTTCTTTACGAATAGAAAGAGCTGCACCACCTCGTGTATCACCATCTAGTTTTGTAAGTACAACTCCGTCAAAATCTAGTCTTTCATTAAACGTAGCTGCTGTATTTACAGCATCCTGACCAGTCATTGCATCCACTACGAAAAGTGTTTCAGCAGGATTTACTGCTTTCTTCAACTCTTCAATTTCATTCATCATCTGCTCATCTACAGCTAAACGACCAGCAGTATCTATGATCAGTGTTTTCTTCCCATTGGCCTTTGCATGCTTAATCGCATTCTTGGAGATACTAACGGCATCTTTATTTTCAGGCTCAGCGTAGACTTCTACTCCTACTTGCTCCCCCAACACTTTCAATTGGTCAATTGCAGCAGGTCGATAAATATCACAAGCGGCCAACATGACAGTTCTACCCTGCTTCTTCAAAAGAGCAGCAAGCTTTCCTGTAAAAGTGGTTTTCCCCGAACCTTGAAGTCCAGAGATAAGGATAACATTAGGACTCCCTTCTAAATTAATTGGGACATTGGTGTCACCCATGAGCTTAGTGAGCTCTTCAGAAACAATTTTTGTAAGCAATTGCCCTGGCGATACAGAGACCAATACATCACGACCAAGCGCCTCTTCTTTGATTTTATCGGTGACATCCTTCGCTACTTTATAGTTAACATCGGCATCAATTAATGCTCTTCTGATCTCCTTGATGGTAGCAGCAATATTGATTTCTGAAATTTGCCCTTGCCCTTTTAGGTTTTTGAAGGCTTTATCCAGCTTTACACTTAAATTATCAAACATATTCTCTGTGAAATTTATCGAATTGCAAAGGTATAAAATTGTGTGCTGTTGACCTGAGGCTATCTTAAATGAAATAAATAAAACCTTTTCTTGACGTATCAGTATAACTAGTACCTTGCAATACAAAATACAACTAACATGAAGAAGGCAATATTATTATTCACAGCAGTTTGTTTACTATTTTCAACTCAAGCTCAAAAAGTAAAAGAGAAAGACGTTATTGGACAATGGCAACTTGTCATTGATGTAGAAGAGGAACTAGAGGAAGAGGCTGAGGAAGCAGATAGCTTTTTAGAGGAAGTAATCATTAAATCTGTTAGTGGATTTGTGACTGGCATACTTGAAGATATTGACATTGAATTTGAGTTCGAATCAGATAACGATGTTAGGATAACCATCAAAGCATATGGCGAAACCGAGCGAGAATCAGCTAAATGGTTTATCAATAAGAGAGGTTATTTAGAAATTGAAGATTGGGATAATGATGATGACAATTTCAATATATCAACAGACGATGACGAATGGAGATTGATTGATGGGCTTCTTATAAGCGATGACAATGATGACGATGAGAGAACAGTCTACATGAAGCGCATTGATAACTAAAAACATACAGACACCAATAAAAAAAAGGCAACCATTTTCATGATTGCCTTCTTTTATTTTATATAGGTTTTAGCTTAAACAAGTAAGCTTTTCAAATCAGCAGGAGAGTAATTAATAGACTTCAATGTCTTGTTGTCTCCTTTTCTATATACTAGAAACTTACCATCCTTTTCTTCATAGTAAGCATCTGTATCCTTCGTCTTTTTATAGTGATCTACTGTCGCCTGCGCTTCTTTAGCAGAAACACATGCCTTACTCATATTGGATCGCTGTACTTCTTCGAAAAGAGTCTTGAACTTGTCTCCCATTCCAAATTCTAAAATAGCGCCAGAGAGTACGTATTGAATATCGCAAAGTGCATCCGCTACTTCAACCAAATCATTTTGCTGAATAGCTTCTTCCAACTCTTTTAGCTCCTCTGCAATAAGTGAAACTCTCAGCGCACTTCTGTTTTCAGGAGGCATTTGTGGCGAATCAACTATTGGATGATTGAATGTCTTGTGAAATTCTGCGACTTGATTTAATGGGTCAATTTTATCCATTCTGTTTTTCTTTTCTAATTGCTTTGGTTAAAAAAAATAAAAATCCTCCAACGACAATCGTAAGGATGACAATCATACTGATGATAGCTGATGTACTCATTTGTTTGCGAATTTTTTGTAGAGATAATTATTGAAGATTATTCCAAATAGGATGACGAAAACCCATTGAGTAATCGTGGAAGCATTGCTGTATGTACCAAACACATCCCAATTACCATCCTCATTGAACCAAGTAGAGCTATAGTCTTGTGACAACCACCAGTAAATAAGGAAAATAGCCAAACCAATATTACCGAAAATGGCCAATTTGAAATAGGTAGATGAGACACTCATATCTGATCCAAGATCAATATTTTCTTCTTTGAATTTTACTGGATTATTTATTGCCACTGCAATAAGTATGAAGAGACCACTTACGATCAATCCAACTCCCCAGACCCAGTCCTGATTAGAAAAAAAGTCAAGTGACCATGCGGATGGAAAACCAAATACAATAAAGCAAATGATGACGATAACTAAAGTTGGCCTCTTTGAAATATTTAGATCCGCTACATTTTTCAAGAACAATTCGAGCATCGGTAGCAATGAGCTAAATGCAGCTACAAACAGAGCTAGAAAAAAGATAACAGATAGATAGTCTCCTGCTGGTACATTAGCGAAAAGCATTGGGATGATTGTAAATGTCAATGCTTGATTTCCTGACTGCAAAAATGAAATAGCCTCCGTATCTGATGGAGCTAGCGCAAAGACTGCTGGCAAAATAGCCATACCCGATAAAAGGGAAGCCGTATTGTTTCCGAAAGCACCAATAAATGTATTGAGAGTCACATCGTCATTGTCTCGGGAAAATGCTGATAGCGTCATCATTAATCCCCAACCTGCACCTGTAGACCATGCTGATTGAGAGAGTGCCTCTATCCAAATCGTTGGATTTCCAAAGTGAGACCAGTCTATTGCAAACATGTACTCAAGGCCCCTTACTCCGCCATCCATGTTAAGTGAAACGATAACGATCACCAGTAACAGAATAAAGAGACTGGGAATCAACAGCTTATTCGCTTTCTCTAAGCCATTTTTAACTCCCCTTATCAATAAGAAAGAAGCCAAAAGAATAACTATAATGTAGACAATGACTGTTGTCCAATCTCCATTTGATATCCCTATCCAGAAATTATTTAGATAGTCAGGGTCTGATTGTAAATTTTCCAGAAGCGTTGTATCACTGAATATATTATTAGCAGAAAAAGTAAGGTATCTGAATGCCCATGCGGTAACAATGGAGTAATAAAAAGCAATTCCTAATGTACATATGGTGATGAAAAAGCCCATCCACGTGTATTTCTTACCCGCAAACTGGGCAAAGGAACCAACTACTCCACTTTTGAATTTTTTACCAATTGCAAACTCTGAGAGAAGCAATGGAATAGACCAAATGAATAAAAATAGAATCCATAGTAAAATAAAAGATCCTCCATATTGTCCTGCAAGACGCGGGAAACGCCAGAGATTGCCAGCGCCAATTGCCATTCCTAAGGCTGCCAGCACTATTCCCCACCTACTACTAAATTGTTCTTTGCTCATATATTTGATGGACTCCTATTTTCGAATCCATCAAATATATGGAAAGTTGAGAGATCCTTCACTTCGTTCAGGAAGACACTCCGATTTAAATTTTATCAAAAATTGAAAGTAAACTTCAAAAATTTTTCAGGACTGTCATGCTGAGGAACGAAGCATCTCTTACTTAACTTTTACAATCAAAAAACATAGGCAGCACTTCTAGAAAAGATAAATCGCGTCTTAAATTCTTTTATTCAAAATCGTTTACTCGCTTAGCTTACTCGTCCTTCAAAGTAGTCGCAGGATTTATAAATGCGGTAGATATCGTTCTATGACTGACTGTTGCAACGGCTATAACCAGTGTTGCTATGAACGCTAATGCGAAAAAGCTTAAACCCATTTCTATTCTAAATTCATAGCCATTTAACCATTGTTCTAATAAGTAGTATGCGGCTGGTGCAGCAATCAAGAAGGCCACTATTACAAGGATCAAAACTTCTTTAGTAAACTTCCCAATGATGCTCATCACTGATGCACCTAACACTTTTCTAACACCTACTTCTTTCGTTCTGTTAGCAGAGATAAACGCAATAAGACCGTAAAGTCCTAAACAACCTATGATGATAGAAACTCCTGAAAAAGTAGACATCAACGTCGCTATACTTTTTTCTCGACTGTAATTTTCTTCCAATTGCTCATCAAAAAATTGCCAATCCATCACGAACTCAGGGTATACTTTTTCCCAAGTATTTTCAAAATGTGCAATGGCTTCTTTCACATTCACGCCATCCTTCGTTTTATACGCAACCTCATAGTAGGCACCTGGAACGTTCATAAGAACAATGTACTGAAACCCTTCACTCAAATTTTGTGAATGAAAATCCTTCATTACTCCAATTACATTCAATTCTTGTCCTCCCCATCCCGAAGATAGTTTTTCATCCAATGCTCCATTATAGTCATCCTTAAATCCCATTAAATCAGCTATTTGTTGATTGATGACTACATTGATGTACCTTTTATCATCAGAAGTGGTCTGAGTAGTATCATTCTTCTTGATGTTTCTTCCTGCAAGTATTTCAAGACCGTATAAAGGAACATAATCCTCATCCGCTATCTTAAAACTTGCATTGTAGTCATCCTCCGCTTCCAAAGGAGCATAATTGAAATTTGAGTGAGAATTCGAATTTCCTGTTGGAGAACTCATTCCATAAGTAACTTTATCTATAGCTGCATTTGACAACATCATATTCTTGAACCGCTCATTCTTGACATAATCTCTTTCTGGCAAATAACTTTTAATGATGGCTTCTTTTTCAAAACCTAAGTCTTTGTTCAAGAAGTAATTCATTTGTGCAGATATGATCACTGTTCCAATGATTAGAAACTGCGAAATAGTGAATTGAGCTATAACTAATGCTTTTCTAACATTTAATCCTCCTGAATGATTCTTTGCTGTAATCTTACTTTTAAGAGCTTTCACTGTATTCATGTTGCTCAAAAGAATGGAAGGATAGAATCCGGAGAGAAAACTCACCAAAACCAAAAGAGCTAGTAGGAAACCAATGGTTTGAAAACCACTAAATAAATCTAATGATAAACGGGTTCCAATCACATCTTCTAACTGCACGAATAAGAACTCTGCAATAGCCAAAGAGCAGAATAATGAAACGAGAGTGATCAATGTGATTTCCGTAAAGAACTGAACTATTAGTTGTGTAGAGTATCCTCCAATTGCTTTTCTTATTCCAATTTCTTTGGAACGATTGGCTGCTTGAGCCGTAGCTAGGTTGATAAAGTTGATACAGGCTGTCAATACAAGAAACAAAGCAATTACTGCTAATGCACTTGTTAATGCTTTTGGGGTAGAGTATGTATAGCTACCATAATCCTCATCAAAGTGGATATCTGCTAAAGGTTGTACTACAAATTGACTCTTCTTGGAAGTTCCCTCCTCATAATATTTATCCACAAAACCCAACAATTTTTCATTCATTGCTGTAGCAGCAAAATTGTCTGCTGCTAGAAAATAAGTATTGGTACTGGAATTAGTAGAGTTCCACTGCGAACCATCATCAAAATAAGGGTCAGTCTTGGATAGTCCACTGTATTCGCAAAGTATGCTAAAGGGGAAATTGGTTGACTCCAATGGATCTTCTATGACACCCACAACTTTTAAATCTAATAGATTTCCAATGTTAAAATCCTTACCCATTGCCATAGCTTCATCACCTTCTTTAAGGCCATATAACTTTCTTGCCTCAGATTTTGAAATAACTGCTGTATTTGGTGCTGTTAAAGCTGTGTTGTGATCTCCCGCCACAAAATTCACAGAGAAAATATCGAAAAAAGCAGGCTCTGTGTACACAATTCCATCATCCAAAAGAAATTTTTTAAGATTACCTTTTTCCAAAACGTTTACCTGTCCTCCATAAGAATAATGAGTTCTAACCACACTTAGAATATCTGGATAGTCCTCTTTTAGTGCTGGACCAACAGGGTGCGGATTACCAGCTCCCTTACTTATATCATTGGCTCTAATATTGTTTCGAACCACTCGATAGATGTTATCATAATTTTCTTGATGCTTATCAAAGCTATTTTCAAAAGTAATCACCTTGAAAATGACAAGTGCGCAACCGATTCCGAGTGCCAGTCCTACTACATTGAGAATGCCGTAAATCTTGTTTCTAGAAAGGTTTCTAAGTGCGGTCTTGATATAATTCTTTAGCATAAGTCTAAGTTTTGGTCATTTCCATTAATATGAAAATCATGCCAATATGCATAACTAACTGGCTTATAAAAAGTTACACCTGACCTTACATATGATAGTGAAGCCAGGTGTACACTTATTTCGTTCGCTTTCGAACAGGTTATAAGCTTAATTCTCCTCTTTAGATACTTTGATTACCGACTTATAGATGAAGTAAACAATACCTGCGAATATGATCAAACCAGGCCAGCTAGATGAGTTATCCAATAATCTCAATGAATTTGGATCTCCTCCTGACTTCATAATACCAACTGTCAATCCAGCTCCCAAGATTCCCATCAGTGCTTCACCAGTGATAAGCCCTGATGCAAGTAGAAGTCCTGAGTTATTAGCACTCTCAATGTTTTTATTTCCTTTGATTGCTTTAGTCAAGAAGTAAGCCAATAGACCTCCTACAAAAATGGAAGAATCTAATTCAAATGGAAGGTAAAGACCAACTGCCACAGCCAATACTGGCATTCTAAATTCTGACCCTTTAGACTTCAAATACAAGTCAATCAGAATGATAGCTACTGCTATACCAGCTCCTATGTATATAATTGTCCATGGTAGTCCTCCACTGAATATTCCTTGTGCTACACTCATCATCAATGTAGCTTGTGGAGCTGCCAATGCTTCTGGCTGTTCTGGAGTAGGTGCGCCTATCCCGTTTCCAATTAAAAGAATATTTAATACAATAGGAATAACTAACGCTCCTGCTACAACTCCTACAACCTGCATGATCTGCTGTTTATATGGAGTTGCTCCTAGCACATGACCTGCTTTTAAATCTTGCATATTGTCACCAGCTATAGCTGCTGCACAACAGACTACTGCGCCAATTAGAATTGCTCCTGCTGCACCAGCCATTTCGTTTCCAGTACCCATTAGCGTAAGCAGAAGAATAGATGCAAACAAAATAGTTGCTATAGTCACTCCTGAAATAGGATTGTTTGAACTCCCAACTAGTCCGGCCATATAACCAGCCACAGCAGCAAATAAGAACCCAGCTACTACCATAATCAATGTCATAGTAACAGTGACTGTCGCATCACCGATAGCCGATTGATAGATCAAAAAGATTGGGACAACCAAAACACCAATTCCTATTAACACCCATGACATAGGAGTATCCATTTCTGTTCTAATCTGATCTTTCATACTAGTGCCTCCAGATTTGAAAGCCTGAACACCTGCCTTGAAAGCTGTTCCAAGAGAATTAGCTAAGCTCATCAAAGCCCATAGCCCTCCTACAACCATTGCTCCAACTCCTAGATATCTCATTTTAGCACTCCAAAGAGCTCCTCCTATATTGTCTACTGTGACATCACTGATACTTGCAAATTTTCCTAATGCGACTAACTCTGCTGCGACTCCTTCAAAGCCCGTTGATCCAATATAAATAGGCATGGCAATCCACCATGTGATAACTCCTCCCATGAAAACCAATGTGGAAACATTCAATCCTACGATGTAACCAACCGCTACTAGCGCAGGGGAAAGATTTAAACTGAAGTATCCGTAAAATTTTTGACCTACAAGAGTCGCTTTTTCAAACAAACCACTCCACAAATTCAGTGTAGAATCTGCTAATTTGAATAGTGCGCCTAAAACTGATCCATAGACTAAGTACTTCACTGATTTTCCTCCTTCTTGTCCTGTCTTCAGAACCTCTGCAGTGGCTACCCCTTCTGGGAATTTTAGATTTTCTTCAACGATAAGTGCCTTCCTCAATGGGATGGTAAACAATATACCGAGAACACCACCGCACATTGCAATGGCCATGGTCTCAAAGTAGTTAAACTCTTCCCAGTAACCCATGATTACTAGTGCTGGGATGGTGAAAATAACTCCAGCCGCTAAAGATTCTCCAGCAGATGCTGCCGTTTGGACCAAGTTGTTTTCTAAGATGTTTGAGTTCTTAAAAACTTTTAATAGGGCCATCGAAATAACGGCTGCAGGAATGGAAGCGGAAACTGTTAATCCCGCAAACAAACCGAAGTAGGCATTCGCGGCTGAAAGAACAATTGATAAAAGAGCTCCGAGTAACACCGCCTTGACCGTAATTTCAGGTAAACTGGTGTTGGAATCGATATATGGTTTTTCCATTTCGTGGGTTTTGGGTTACGATTTTCGTTTAGGTTAATAACAAAAATGTTCATTCAAACCCTAAAAACAAAAAAGGTGGCCAAAAGCCACCTTTTATTTTTCCAATTAATCTTCTATTATTCGTATTCTTGATCTCCGCTTGAGGTCACTCCTGTCACCTTAATCCCTCCCTTATCTATCATCAGTCTTCGTGAACCGGATCTATTACCTACTTCCAAATCACCTGAAGAAGCAGTCAAATCAAAGCTTAAATCATCTATATCATTGATGAAATCAATTTCTACATCACCTGATGTCGCTCTAAAATTAGCGTTTCCTTTAAGCTCTATTCCACTTCCATCAATGCTTCCTGAAGAAGTTTGCACTTTTAACCTTCCTACGCCTCTTTTTATTTCAATATCTCCTGAGGTGGCAGTGATTTCTACCAATCCATTGAACTCAACAACGTCTATATCTCCCGAGCTAGCTCGAGTTTCTATATTCCCTTTTGTACTTGTGAGTTTTTGATCCCCACTAGTAGATTCTATTCTCGAATCACCAGTGAGTCCATCAATGTCTATATCACCACTTGATGTTTCCACCTTTAGATTAGCTACTACGCTCCTTAAAGTAATATCTCCGCTTGTCGCTTTAATCCTAGATTCATTTGCTCTAAGATTAGCAACTTTAATGTCACCAGAAGAATTATCAATATCCAGACTTACACCATCCATTATGGTCAAATCAATACGAGACTCCTTCATATTGTAGCCCTTCCAAGAAACATTATTTCTCTCTCTGATTACCTCAATAACCAAAGTAGAACCAATAATTTCTGTATCAAATCGATAATCCCCTTCATCTCCGCTTCCATTGATCTCTCCTTTGAAATAAACGCGCTCTCCCTTATTGACATATACATCAACAAAGGAGCCTTTAATTCTTACTTCATCTACGTTTTGCGCTTCTAGCTCAGCAGAAGCTAACACCGTCTGGGCTGACACCCCAATACTCGATAATACTAGTATAAGACCTACAATTTTTTTCATACCATTTTCATTTCCTTAATAGATGGAATTAATATGGAAAGGTTGCTCAACCAACCTTGTATTTTGTAATTGCTGCAAGCAATTTCAATCCTTCTTTCAAGTATGGGTCTTTCTTCAACTTCTCATCTATTTTATCTACTTCTAAACCATCTCCAGTATCCAAAGTGGTTTCTAGTTCATCTTTTTTACCCTGTGATTCTTTTCTAGTTTCCAGATTGAGTGAAACAGATTTCTTTTCGCGATTCTTCTTAGCCTCCTCTATGTCTTTTACCAGTTTTTGCAAATCCTCATCCGTGTTCAAGTCTGCTCTATACATATCATTAAGTCTATCCAGTAGATCCTCAGACACATTGTTTGTAGGAGTAAATCTGGCATTGGCAATTTCATCCCATGGTAGCGCATTGGGTCTACTTGCTTCTCCAAAATCCTCTTGAGAATAAATAGAAGGAAACTGTACGTCTGGCGCTATTCCTATTCGTTGATTACTGCTCCCAGTCACTCTATAGAATTTCGCAAGGGTCATTTTCAATTGACCTACTTTCAAATCAGGATTCCTGATGTATTGATTTAGCTGGATAATATTTTGAACAGTACCTTTTCCAAAGGTGCTTTCCCCTATAATAACTCCTCTCTTATAGTCTTGAATTGCTCCAGAAAATATTTCTGATGCTGATGCACTGCCTCTATTAACTAATACTGCCAATGGCCCGTCATAGAAGACCTCACCACCATCCTCATCATTCATCACATCAACACTTTGATCAGTATTTCTCACTTGAACTGTTGGCCCTTCGGGAATAAACAGACCCGACATTTCTATTGCTTCCTGCAACGATCCTCCTCCATTGAATCGCAGGTCAATCATTAGCCCATCCATACCTTCCTCTTCTAGCTCAGTTATTAATCTTTTCACATCTCTAGTTGTACTTCTATAATCTTCTTTCCCTGCTCGCAAATCTTCGAAACTCAGATAGAAACTTGGCACTGTTATTACTCCTAGTTTATAAGTAGAAGTGCCTTCAGAAATAGGAATCATTTCTGCTTTTGCAGCTTGCCCCTCTAAATTGATTTTCTCTCTAACTAGTCTTAAGGTGTCAGGCAAAGCATTCTGCCCTTTACTTGCTTTCAGTATTTGCAATTGAACTACAGTCCCTTTTTCACCTCTGATCTTAGCTACAACATCATCTAGCCTCCAACCTATAACATCGACAAATTCACCATCATCACCTTGTGCTATACCAATGATTCTATCATCCTTTAAAAGTTCATTACTCTTGTAAGCTGGTCCTCCAGCAATTATTTCGGCCACTTGAGTATAATCCAAGTTTTGCATTAAACGAGCCCCTATTCCCTCTAGGGATAGACTCATATCTATCTTAAAATTCTCGGCATCTGGTGGAGAGAAGTAATCAGTATGAGGATCGTAGGCATTGGTATATGCATTCATATAGCTTTGAAATACATCTTCACTATTGTATTGATAGATCGCTTTTTCGATCCTAGCATATCGTTTTTTCAAACTCTTGGAAATATCATCCCACTCTCTACCTGCAAGTTTATAGCTCAATGCTTGGTTTTTAATAATCTTTCTCCACACTTCATCTTGCTCTTTTTCAGTAGTGGGCCATTGCTCATCATCTCTATCGAAATTGTACACTTCGTCTTTAGAGAAATCAAATTCTGTATCCAATAATTCATAGACATAATCAATTCTGTCCAGCGCTCTCAGTCTATATATATCAAAGGCATCAAATGCAAATTGAAGATCTCCAGCTGGTATCTGATTATCTAATAAGAATCGTTGATCCTCGAATTTCTTTACATCTTCTGCATAGAAATATGCCTTATTTGGATCTATTGATTCGAAGTAATTATTAAAAATAACTGATGAAATAGAATCAGACAATTCCAATTTCCTGTAATGAAACCTCTTCAAAAGATTGGTGATCACATAAGCTTCACTCGCGTGTTCTTTTTTCGGCTCTAAAACTTTCAGAGAATCACTTGCAAAAACAGTTTCATAATTAAAACCATGGCTAGCAGTGGAAACTCCAAAAGAAGTAAGGACAACAAACCCAGCAATCAACAGCAACTTATTCATAAACATTTTTTTTAGATACCAAATCTTCTACGCAAGATTGGAAAGATTGATTTTAAAAATAACCTATTTTTTATCAGCGGTTGAGATGTTTCGATTAAACCACTAGATTTCAATTTCAAACATACAACTTCAAATGAAGGACATTGTTGAATACATAGTTCCTTTCCTTTTGTTAAAAATTGTTATCAGCAGCAGCATACTAACAAATCTAGAATTACAATGAAAAAAGCTATTAAAATAATTCTTTCTATTTTTTTGATATTGATCTTTATCTCATTTGTCATTTTTGGACAAATAAAAGCAAGAGAAGCATCAAAGAACGCTGAAGAGGCGAGACTAGCTCAAGAGGAAGCGATTGAGTTAACCAACATGGCAAGGCAACAAGCTCAGGATGCCGCAGCACAAGCAAGAATGGCTGAGGCGCATGCACTGCATTTAGCTGCACAA
>JBGCFL010000169.1:0-17698 GCA_045106975.1 Ekhidna sp.
GAGATCAAAATGCACTTTGGACTAAAACGATTGACGAGCCTATCATTTCCGATATTTTTCCAGTAGACTTCTATAAAAATGGCAAACTCCAATATGCTTTCGCTACAGCGGGAAAGATACACATCATAGACAAAACAGGAACATATATCCCTGGCTATCCAAAAGCTCTTCCTAAGAATGTCTCCATTGAACATTTCAACGTCATTGATTACGATTTAAGTAGAAGCTATCGCTTTGGAATCACCGACATAGATGGCAATATATACCTAACAGACAAAGACCTAAAGTTATTAAACGGATGGAATCCCAATCCATTTAAGAGAAGAGCCCTTCAGCCTATTCAGCATGCTCGCCTTGGCAGAAGAGATGTGATGATCTCAGTACAAGAGAATGGACTCGTTAATGTTCTGAGTAGAAAAGGACAAAGAATGAGTGGTTTTCCATTTGACATGAAACAATCTGTGGACGAAAATTATTTTCTAAAATCATCCAACTCCTTGAGTAACTCCTCCATTACAATCATTTCAAAATATGGGGAACTTGTGGAAGTTAGTTTAGAAGGAAATACCATACGCAGAGAACAGCTGATTAAAACAACACAAAACGCCAATTTTCAACTGGTTCCAGATAGAGGAAACAACTCTTTTGTCATAGTAAGAAAAGAGGAAAACAGCTATGAAGTATTAGATGATACCGGCAATCTTTTATTCAAAAAGGATTATTTATCAACAGACCCTATTTTGATTCAATACTACCAATTTGGTGGCGGCAAGGATTTAGTAATTTTTACAGATACGGCCAATAAAAGTCTATATATCTATGATAAATCAGGGAATCTCGTAACAGGAAATCCACTAAATTCAGCCTATGAAGTAAGTTTAATATACTCTTCAGCTAAAAAGGAACTCCAAGTTTTCTCCGCTTGGGATGCCAACTTGGAGCTTTATAAGTTTAGTTATTAAACTAAAGAAAAATTAAACCTGAATAGTCTTCCATTTGCCTCTTTTGAATAGCCATATAGCCACTATAGCATATAGACTATGACAAAAAGCAATACAAAAGAAAACTCCTTCTGGACCCCAATTGAGTTCTATAGCAAGAAGCCAAGCCATTGGAATCTGTATGACCCAAAAAATTACCAGATTGATGTATAGAGGAGTTTTAGTGTCTCCAGCTCCATTAAACGACTGACCGATTACCATACCATAGGCGAAAAAAATGTAGCCAAAACAAATGATTCTCAAAGCATCGATAGCTGTTTGCTGTACAACACCAGATTGATTAAAAATGGAAAGGATTTCATCTGCGAAAATCCCAAATACAATTGAGATAGCAACTAAGAAAATGGTATTCCATTTGGCAGTACGCCATACCGATGTTTCAGCCCTATCAGGTTTTCCTGCTCCTAAGTTCTGCCCTACCAATGTGGCAGCCGCATTGGCCATTCCCCAAGAGGGAAGTATAGTAAAAACAATCATTCGGAAAGACATTTGATAACCAGCAATTGCTTCTGTTCCAAACTCTGCAATTACTCTTACTAAAAACAACCAGCTGAGAGACTCTACAATGAATTGTCCAATACCACCTATAGAAACAGATATAATCTCCTTTATAGTTTTGAATCGTATCACAAAGTTCTCCCACGTTATTTTGATAATTGAACTTCCGTTTACTAGGTGAACAATCTGATAGATGACTCCAACTGATCGTCCAGTGGTGGTAGCAATGGCTGCTCCTTCTACTCCAAAAGCAGGTATTGGTCCCAGACCAAAAATAAATATTGGATCCAAAATCATGTTAAGTCCATTGGCAATCAACAGGGACTTCATAGCAATTGATGCATTTCCAGCACCTCTAAAAATCCCATTAATCAAGAAGATCAAAATGATGCTGATATTTCCAGCATACATGATTTTTGTATACCCTACACCCTCAGCAATAAGGTCAGTTTCCCCTCCCATCATAGAAAGAATCTCTTCGGCATAAAAGAACCCTGGAACCCCTAGAACTAAACCAACAACAATTGCTATTAGAATAGATTGAACTCCTGCATTAGCTGCTTTTTCATGGTTCTTCTCTCCTACTCTACGAGCAACTATGGCAGTAGCAGCCATGCTTAATCCGACCGCCACGGAATAAATTATCATTAGCGGTGATTCTGTCAATGCCACCGTAGCAATGGCATTGACGCTAATACGTGATACAAAGATCATATCCACAATAGCGAAAAGTGCTTCGCCGATCATCTCTGCAATCATAGGTATGGAGAGCAGAATTATGGCTTTATTTATACTTCCAGAGGTGAATTCAGTTTCTTCCCCTTTTAGAGCTGATACAATAAGTTTGAAAGCTCTAGATATAGTTATGCTAGATTTTGTCATTATGAAAATGAAGTTAAATTATCTCCAAGATCGATGCTGATCTGGATACCAGTAAAATGTTTTGAAAAGGATGTAAGGTCGAGATACCCAGCCTAGGGGTTACCCTCTGACGAACGAGAGCGTGGGAATTACTATCTCTGTTGTAAACTTCATAGTGACGCAATAATAGTCTATTTCTCGTAAATAGGAATAACTAGACGCCACAAACACTCACCTAACTTCCAGAAGGGTAAAGCATAGGCTCTGTTCTCCCTTTAGATAAGAAATTCTCTTTATTCATTTCAAAATGATTTTCGGTCATTCCATTTAGATAATTAACCAAAGGCTCCAACTCTACCTCAGCTCTTCTTGCATCTACATTGGCACTATCCTCTAGATTTTTAGGAATGGCCTGCCCAAAACGATTATAGGTTACTTGTGTACCATAAACTATTTTTTCACCAAAATTGACTCTAACCCTATCAACTAAATAGGCATAGCTTCGCTTGTCGGCATTACCCTTTCTAACTTCTTCTTCCATTCCTATCAATACACGCTCTTGAAATGCTGGATCAAAATCACAATGCTGCACAATAAGCCAATAATTATTTGATCCATTTTCTCCAACTAAATTAAACCCAGGATATCCATAAGTATTGAAAATTTGTTCTGCTCTTACCTTATTTGACTGGAATACACTGTCCTTATAACTAGCCCACTTTTCCGGACTATATTCTTTAAATTTCCCAGAAGGAATCCAAGCGGCAGTTTGGTCTACTTCTGCCATTTCGGCTAGCTCATCTGCTAGTTGTTGGTTAAATACTACTTCACCAGAACATGAAAGAAAAGTAAATATTAGTGCTACAATAAAAATTCTCATAACAGTATTTGAAATTTTCACCAATATTACACCATTTATTGATGAAGTGTCTAAGTCTATAGAGTGTCAAGTATCTTCTCAGATTAAAGTAATCATCATATTGTACTAGGCTGACACGTGTCTGTTCCCCCTAAATCTTCTTAAAATACAATTCAAATGGGGTTTATTGTTTAACTTTCCGCTCCATGGAGCACGATTACAGCGTTTTGCTAGAAAATCTAAAAGGCAGACGGTATGATGAGGCACTTCGGGAGCCTATACTTTCAGAAGCTTTTCACCAAGTCGATTATCCTGATTGTTTAAAATATGCATTGGAATCTATGTTAGAAATAGATGCCGCATACGCCTATAAAGTATACAATAGCTCTAGAAGGATTCACGAAAAAATAGCAAAGGAATTATCCAAAAGAGGATATGAAGTAGATTATCGATATCAAGGAGCACTCAAAACTTTTTCGAATATTAGATTGTATGGCGATGTAGAAATTATCGTTTTGAAAAAGAACATATCTGAGAAGCCTTCTAAGGATATGCAAACCTTGGCCAGAGAAGTGCATGATATTCTCACTGGAGATCCTAATTTCAAAACAATAGACTACAGTGATAAAACCAGAATTAGAATCACTGCCATCAAGCCTACTTGCGAAATTGATATTTTACCATCCATTTGGGTAAATAGTGCGGAATACTTAAAAACAAAAAACGAAATCTATAGAGGAATTGCCGAATTCGATTTTAAGAAGAAGAAGGTAAAAAAGTACCTCCCATTCTTAAACATCGCACGTATCAACTCTAGAGATCACCAGACTAACGGAAACTTCAAATCGCTATCAAGACTCCTAAAAACACTGCGTGCAGATGCCACAACCAAAATAGATTTAAGAGATTCTGAAATCAATGGAATGTTGTACGCCATCCCCGTAGATAAGCTTAAAAGAGATCCTAAAACTATTCTGTCCCTTTTACCTCTAGTGGAAAGCTTAATGGTAAAGCTCCTAAAGGAGGATGCTATATTTAACGGTATTTCATCTCCTTCGGAAAAGGATAAAGTTTTTGGAGGAAGGCCAGAAAAGAAGATAGAAATTCAAAAGCTACAACGTGAATTGCACCGACTCATTTCTGACTTAAAAATAGCCTTGGATTCAAAAAGTATGAATTTGAAAAGTGAAATAGAATATTCGGATTCTATTTAAATCAATCCCGCTCTTTTTAGCAATGCTTCCGGTTTTGGCTCCTGCCCCCTGAATTTTTTATACAATGTCATGGGATGCTCCGTACCCCCTTTACTAAGCACATTTTCTTTGAATGAGCTCGCTGTTTCTTTATCAAATATTCCTTTTTCAAGAAATAGAGAAAATGCATCAGCATCAAGCACTTCAGCCCACTTATAGCTGTAATATCCAGCAGCATACCCTCCCGCAAAAATATGACTAAACTGCACACTCATGTTTGTGTTGCTTACACTTGGGAAAAGTTCTGTTGGAGCAAAAGCTTCATTTTCAAAATCAATGACACTTGAAATATCATTAGCATCCTGAGAGGTCATACTATGCCATTTCATATCCAATAGACCGAAACTAATTTGTCTTACAGTAGCATAGGCTTCATGATAAGTAGAGGACTTTCTTATTTTATCAATGATATCATTGGGAATAGTTTCACCGGTCTCGTGATGCTTAGCAAATAAATCCAAACATTCCTTTTCATAACACCAGTTTTCCAAAATCTGAGAGGGAAGCTCTACAAAATCCCAATAGACACTAGTCCCAGATAAACTTTGATAAGTAGTATCTGCTAACATTCCGTGAAGAGCATGTCCAAACTCATGAAATAAAGTTTGAACTTCATTGAAGGTCAGTAATGAAGGGCTATCCTCAGACGAGGGTGTGAAGTTGCAAACAATGCTAACCTGAGGAATGACTCGTTGACTATCTACTTTTTTCTGATCTCTAAATGAAGTCATCCATGCCCCACTTCTTTTACCTTCTCTCGGGAAGAAATCTGCAAGGAAGACTGCTATGACCTCCTTTTTATCATTGAGGACATCATAAGCCATAACGTCCGCATGGTAAGTGGGTATATCATTGTTTTTTAAGAAGGTTATACCAAAAAGCTTTTCAGCTGTCAGAAATACACCCTCTATAGCATTCTCAAGCTTGAAATATGGTTTTACAATTTCATCATCCAATTGATATTTTTCTTTTCTGAGCTTCTCAGAATAGTATGACCAATCCCATCTCTGAAGATCATGGTTGGCTCCTCGTTCTTCCATGAACGCTTTGATTTCTTCAACTTCTTCCTTCGCCTTTGGCAAACTCTTATCCAGCAGATCATTCAAGAAGTCAATCACCACTTCTGGCTTTTCTGCCATCCTTTCCTCCAATATATAATGAGCAAAGGTGGAGTAGTCAAGCAATTCTGCTAACTCAGATTTAAGCCTCACAATATCTAGAACTAAGTCCTGATTATCATGTTCATTTCCTTTCACGCACTTACTCATATAAGCATGATACATTTGCTCACGTAAAGCGCGGTTATCCGCATGTTCCATGAAAGGAATATAACTAGGAGCTTGAAGTGTGAAAAGCCATTTGTTCGCCAGTCCCTTTTGAGCAGCTGCTAGTTCCGCTCTATTTTTCACATCAGCAGGAAGCCCTGACAGATCATCTTCATTTTCAACAATCAATTCAAAAGCATTAGTCTCCGCTAAAACGTTTTCTCCGTATTTAAGCGATTGTTTGGAAAGCTCAATACTGATTTCTTTAAAGCGTTCCTTTTTTGTCCCTTCTAACTCTACCCCA
Organism: Ekhidna sp.; assembly: GCA_045106975.1. Taxonomy (GTDB): domain Bacteria; phylum Bacteroidota; class Bacteroidia; order Cytophagales; family Cyclobacteriaceae; genus Ekhidna. Next base: position 6,042 of record JBGCFL010000169.1, read on the forward strand.
CGTCTTACAAAATCTAAATAGCTGTGCCTAAGTAGCTTAAGCTGCTCACTATTCAGATTTAAGTCATCTTTTTGTTCATAGACTGTTTTCACCTTAGCAAAGAGTTCTAAATTTTGCTTTACTTCACTGCTAAAAGCAGAAAGCTTTGGTGAGAGTTCTTGTGTTATTTTTTGAATCTCTTTATTCGTTTCCGCAGAATTTAAATTGAACAAAATAGTCGTGTTTCGCTGTAGCCTTTCGCCAGCATTTTCCATTGCCTCAATGACATTAAAGAAGCTAGGAGCATCTTCATTCTTGATAATTGCTTCTATTTCTGATTTCGCCTCTTCCAAAGCTTGCTCTATTGCTATAATATAATGCTCCTCTTTTATTTCAGAGAATGGAGGCATTTCATACGGAGTATCAAATTTGGATAAAAGTGGATTAGACATATTTTGATTTTTCAATTGAGCGGCAAATGTAATGAGTGAGTAAGTTTACTTTTGCGTGAAATTAAAAATAGTATGAGGTCTGTATTTATAATTAGTTCCCTTCTCTTTTTCATTAACGCAAGTGCAGAGCCTTTTGTGGATTTGTCGAATCCACAAGGGACAGTACAAACATTTTTGAGCAATCTTCAAGAAGAAAGTTATAACGATTCTTTAGCTGCTCAGCCTTTTTTAATGGGTACTAGAACTTTAAAAGATGCTAGAGATATTGCCATAAAATTTAAACGAGTCTTAGATGGTAAAGGCATCTATATATACTTAGATGAAATTCCTAAAAGTAAAAAGTATTACGACTCTGCTAGTAAAAAGCATATGTATACTTTAATCAAAGACTATCCTAAAATATTTCTTCTTAAAGATGATAATGGAAATTGGCATTTCTCAGATTCAAGTATCGATGAGATTAATGCTCTTTATCAAAGTACTTTTAGATTTGGATCTGGTCAATTATTAAATTTGCTTCCAAAGCTAGGTACGAGAAAAATTCTAGGTCTTCACTCCTACCAATATATTGCAATTTTTCTATTAGCTCTCATTAGTGCTCTCATCTATAAAATTTTCGCATTCTTCACTGAGCGTGTACTGAGTAACCTAATGAAAAAGACAGGGCATGATGGAGACGCTTCTGAAAAGTATTTATGGATGCTTGCACGACCCACAAGCGTATTCATCATCGTTTTACTACTCTTACTCTTCACCCCAGCACTTCAATTACCCGTTTCCTATTCTAAGTATATCAATCTGATACTCCGGTTAATGATTCCTCTCTTTGGTACCATTATCATGTACCGATTAGTCAACATTGTTTCTGTTTTTCTTACTAAGATGGCAAGTAACACGGATAGTACTCTAGATGATCAATTAGTACCCTTACTTCGTAAGACACTACGGACTTTTGTGGTCATAATAGGTGGCCTATTTATCTTAGATAATCTTGACATTCCTATTCTACCACTCCTTACAGGTCTTTCAATAGGGGGCTTAGCATTTGCTTTAGCAGCACAAGATACCATCAAGAATTTTTTCGGCTCTGTGATGATTTTTGTTGACAAGCCTTTTGGAGTTGGCGATTGGATTACTAGCGATAATGTTGATGGCACTGTTGAAGAAGTAGGATTTAGATCATCCAGAATTAGAACTTTTAGCGATTCATTAATATCCATCCCAAATGGGAAATTGGCTGATAATACGATTGATAATCATGGACTTAGAGCGTATAGAAGATTCTATACCCAAATAGGCCTTACTTATGACACACCTCCAGAAATGATTGATATTTTTGTGAAAGGGCTAAGGCAAATTGTAGATGAACACCCAAAAACTGTTAAAGATAATTACCATATTTATTTCAATGATATGGCTGCTTCTTCTTTAAATATCATGTTTTACATATTTTTCAAAGTTCCTTCATGGGGTGATGAGCTAGCATGTAAACATGAAGTATTGATGAGCATAGTGAAGCTAGCCAAAGAACTAGGAATCAATTTTGCATTCCCGACACAGACACTGCATGTAGAAAACCTACCAGGTCAAGATTCTTTATCACCTTCATATGTTTCTGGAGAAGAGGCAGAATTGAAATTGAAAGGATATTTTGATCAGAGATAAGTAGCAACAAAAAAGTCCATGCATAAAGCATGGACTTTTTTGTTGGATTATTTGATTTACTATTCAGTATCTACCTCAGACACTTCTTCTGATTTTAAACCTTCATAAATCGCATCATATCTACTTTTAACATCAGCATCTGCCTTCAGGCTCTTTTTTAATCTGTTGTAAAGCCCTGCTCCTATATCACCTTTAATTTTTCCGACATAAACTTCTTTGAACGAAGATGTCATAGAATCATACTTTGACTGAATAGTCTCAAAAGCTTCTACTTCTTCAATTGAAGCACCTGAATTAGCTATTTCAATAGAATCGCCTTTTGCATTTTTAATATCCAAAAAAGTCTTAGCGGAAAGCACTTCATTGCTATTGATCCAGTCATTGTAAGTATCAGTCATTTTTCCCTTCTCAGCCTCAGCCCACACCATTACAGTTGCGTAGGTAGAAAGCTCCTCATCCATATAAGTTTCTTCTTGTGCCCTAGTGGATAAAACAGAAAGTATCATAAGAGCATAAAATGAAAGTTTTTTCATATCAAATAGATCGTTTTTAGTTTAAAAACGGCAATGATAAGAAAGAGATCTTTCAAAGTCAATAAAGATTATTTTAATGGAAATAAGGCTTAGAATTCGATAATTACAAACTCCGTTCGTCTGTTTTTTGCTCTACCCTCTTTTGTACTATTGTCGGCTATGGGAACTGTTTCACCATAACCTTTAGCTACTAACCGGCTTGCATCTATTCCTGCTAAAACCATGTAATCAACTACTGATTGAGCTCTTTTGGCTGACAGATTCATATTGGCAGCATCACCTCCTAGGTTATCTGTATGACCGCCTACCTCTATTACCATAGATCCATTCTTTTTCATCAGATCTACCGCTTTACTTAGTTCAACATAACTTATAGGCTTCAATTCAGCCTTGGCTACTTCAAAAAAGACATTATTGATTACAACCTTTGTTCCTTTTTCTATCGGTTCCAATGCAATGTCATTCGTAATCTCTACGTAAGCAGTATCCTTGGGTAAATTGAAACTTTGTGAGTAGAAGAAAAAGCCTTGTGAACTGGCTGATACACTATAATCTCGACCTGCGGGCAGCACCACTAAGTACTCTCCTGATGCTTCATTTGATTTATTAGTAGCAATCAATTCTCCTGAGTTGATATCTTCTATCAAAACTAAAGCTCCTAAAGGTTCGCTATTAACAGCATTGCTAACAATTCCTTGTACTACAATTGTTGGCTTTGGTTTCAAGAAATCTGGAAGCTCTACTTGAAAAAGATCAAAGTTACTTTCATCTAATCGCGATGAAGCGAAATAGGCAAGCCCAGAGGCTGATATACTAAAGTTAGTATCATCACCTGATGAGTTAATTGGCTTTCCAAGGTTGATAGGCTTAGACCATTTCCCTTCTTCAAAAATGGCGTAGAATATATCGGCCCCTCCCATTCCTGGATGACCTATTGTAGAATAGTAGAGCGTTTTGCCATCTGCCGCTAAAAAAGGGCTATTGTCACTCAATGGTGTATTAATTGTGCTTCCCAAGTTTTGAGGTATACCCCAAAGTCCTAAATGATTTTTTTCAGTCATATACAAATCCGAACCACCATAGCCACCATCACGAGTTGAAGTAAAAATGATTCTATTTCCATCTGCATTAATGGTTGGCTGAGATTCCCAGTCACTGCTATTAACAACATTACCCATGTTTTGAGGCTCAGACCATTCTGTTCCTACAAGTTGCGTTATGTATAGGTCACAACTTCCTACTCCCTTGTTTTCATCACATCGCACATAGACCATCGTTTGACCATCTCCTGTAAATGCTGATCCGAAATCATTGGCTTCAGAATTAATTGGTCTTGGTAAAAGCTCTGGCGTACTCCATCGATCATCTATCAATTGCGCATAGTAGATATCCTCCCCAAAGTCATTCTCGGCGCTATTACTATCCTTATAATCAAATCCACCTTTTCTTACACTTGTGAAATATAACCGGTTACCTGTCGGGTTTACATTAGGCATATAGTCACCTGAAACACTATTTAAAGCATCTACTAAAACAGGATCTGAGGTAGTATTGGATTGTTCCCTTATTGTTTGACTGGTACTTGCGTACTCCTTTCTATTCTCACCCAGGTGTATAGCGCGAAATCCTTTCGGTCCCTTAGCTGAGCGATCCATATAGCGCTGCGAATATGCTTCAGCCATCTTTAGCTGATTTGTTGAAATAGCCGCTCTAACTACTTCATAATAGATGGATGGATCATACTTTGGATTTATTTGTTCCAAGCTCCTGAAAGCGAATATAGCCTCTTTATACATATTTTCATGTGCATAGGTCTTCCCTAGGTAAAACCAAGCATCCTGAAATTTGGTATCCAATTTTATAGCTTCTTGAAATTTTTCAATAGCAGTTCCATAACTCTCTACATTGAGCGCCTTCATAGCATCACGATAGTGATCTTTACTCGCTGTTTGGGCCAAGGATAGAGTAATTGAGCAAAATAGAACGAAGAAGTAGCTGGTTAGTCTCGTTTTCATAGCAGTTGTGATTTGAAATTCAATAGATGAAATTAGAAAATTATTTAGACTAAATAGGACTTTCAGGATAAAAGACATCTCTAACGAATTATTTTATCCAAGTCAAAAAAAAGTACACACTCAATGTGACCTATCAATTTCTTATTTTGCGACAAAATAAATGATCATGAAAGTACTTAAAGTCATTGGCTTTGTCATTCTTATCTCAATTGTAACAATTGTTGGATATCTCGCATATCTCAGATCCTCTTTGATTCCAACCTATTCTGGAGAACAACAAATTAAAGGATTGAATGAACAAGTAGATGTTTACTATACGGAATATGGCGTACCACATATTTATGCAGAAAATAGTGAAGACGCCTATTTCGCTTTTGGATATATACACGCTCAAGATCGTCTATGGCAAATGGATTTACTTAGGCATGTAGGAAGTGGAAGGCTTTCTGAACTATTTGGATCAGATTTGATAGATACAGATAAGTACTTAAGAACCATGGGGTTAAATACTTACGCTCGACAATCAGCTAAAGAATATTTAGAAAGAAATCATAAAAGCTTAGCCCTATTCACCGCTTATTTTGATGGTGTAAATCATTATATAGAAAACAATCCTAAAACATTAGAGCATACCATATTAGGCCTTGATATTGAACCCTTTACAGAGGAAAATGCATTTGAAGTACTTGTTTATATGGCTTTCAGTTTTGCTAATGCCCAAAAGACAGATCCGGTATTAACCGAGTTAAACTCCAAACTAGATTCTATCTACTTGAAAGATCTCAAGATTTACCATTATGAAAATGAGACAGTTATTCCAAACTATGATGTGCGTTATAATGCTATTTCAAAAATCACAGCATCCGTTTTAGAGGACTTAAATGTACCTCAGTTTATTGGAAGCAATAGCTGGGTACTATCAGGAGAAAAAACAGCATCAGGAGAAGTGATTTTAGCGAACGATCCGCATATTGGTTTTGCACAACCAGCGGTTTGGTACGAAGCTCATCTAATAATGCCTGAAACAGAATATTATGGATATCATTTAGCTGGTTTTCCCTTTGCCCCTATGCTTCATACTGACTCCTATGCCAATGGACTTACTATGTTTGAAAATGACGACATTGATTTTTATGTTGAAGAAATTCACCCAGAAGACTCCAATATGTATAGACATAAAGATGAATGGAAAGCTATTCAATCAAGAAAAGAAGTTATCAAAGTAAAAGACGGTGAAGATGTTATTTTCAGTGTGCGTTCTACTGTTCACGGACCAATCGTTTCAGATATTTTGAAGGAGGAGCCACTTGGTGAAATTGTTTCCATGTATTGGGTAACCACTCATCATGAAAACTTTCTAATGGAGACAACATATGAATTTACTAGAGCTCAAAATATGAGTGAGCTGGAAAAGTCGGTATCTCAGATTCATGGACCAGGGCTTAATATCATGTACGGTGATAAAGAAGGAAACACCGCTTGGTGGGCAGCTGCGAAATTGATTGAAAGAAGAGATGAAGCAACCAGTAAGACATTTTACGATGGAGCTACCGGGTTAGATGATGCATCATCTTTTTATTCATTTAGTGATAATCCTCATGCCATTAATCCCGAAATTGGATTTACATACAGTGCTAATAATCAGCCAGATACAGTAAATGGAGTTCTCTATTCTGGATATTATTTACCGGATGATAGAGCAGAACGCATCAATGACTTAATCAATGAAAATGATGATTTCACAGTTGATGAAGTAAAAGAGATGATGTTAGACAATCAATCCATTACTTTCGGAAAGATTAAAAATATTTTGTTGGAGGCCATCAAAGATGAAGATGATCAAGGCCTTATCGAGGCACTTGCCGACTGGGACAATGACTATAATAAAGAAGACTTTCAGCCACTAGTAACTCAGCGTTGGGTATATGAAATAGTAGAGAATGCAATGCTTGATGAAATGGGAGATGATTTATGGGAGTCGTATCTTGAAACTCATACCTATAAAGTTGCAATAGAGCATCTTATACTCAATGAGAATTCTCCATGGTGGAATGATGTATATACAGAAGAAAAAGAAACTCGCTCTCAAATAATTCAAGAGGCCTTTAAAGAGACCCTTTCTGAATTAAGGACAAACTGGGGAGATGATTACACTAAATGGGAATGGGGAAATGTACATACCGTAACACACCCCCACTCCATGGGGACTGCCATTGGTTTACTAAATATTGGTCCATTCCAAGTTGATGGAGGAAATGAAGTACTCAACAACATGGGCACGACTAATTCTAATGATAAAATGCAAGATGTACTATTTGGACCATCCACACGTAGAATTGTAGATTTTAATGATGTAAGAAATAACAGCTGGAGCATTCTTCCTACGGGACAGTCGGGCAACTATTTCAGTCCTCACTATGCAGATCAAGCTGAAATGTTCATCAATGGAGAATTCCGAAAAATGATGATGAACAATAAAGAAATTCAACAATCAAAAAATAAATTAATCCTTTCACCAAACAATTGAACCTCACAGAGATTCAACATGTTATCTTTAAAGATCTAAATCAATCTAATCATGGACAATAGGAAATATTTGCCGTTTGTAATTATCGGCGTTATCAGTTTTATCATATTATTATCAGCCTTCAATCGAATATTTTATCGAATTGAAGCATCAGAAAGAGCAGTACTCTTCCGCTCATTAAGCGGTACGCTAGAGAAAGACAAAATCATAGGACCAGGCTGGAATGTAAAAGCTCCTTGGAATGATGTTTATGTGTATGAAGTATCTGAAAGTAAAATTGAAGAAACCATGGATGTACTTGATAAAAATGGTTTGAGTATCAGTGTTGATATTACCATTCGTTTCCACCCAAAGTATGATGCAATAGGTATTATACAGGAAAATTTCAGAGGTGATTACATTCAACGATTAGTTATCCCAGAAGCTCGATCAACAGTTAGGCAAGTTATGGGTCGTTTTACCGCAGAAGAAATTTATTCTACAAAAAGACCTGAAGTAGAAGCAGCAATTAAAGAGGAAACTCGTTTAGTGCTTGGCGCCTCTGGTAATGAAGTGGAAATGAGAAGTCTATTAATTAGATCAATCAAACTGCCAGATCAAATTAAAAATGCTATTGAAAACAAACTAGAGCAGGAACAAGAAGCTTTAGCCTATCAATTTAGACTAGATAAAGAGCTTAGTGAAGCAGAACGTAAACGTATTGCTGCTGAAGGTGAGGCTGCTGCAAATAAAATTATAAACAGTAGTTTGACAAAAGAGTTATTAAAGATGCGAGGTATAGAAGCAACTCAACAGTTGGCTAAATCTCCTAACGCCAAAGTCATTGTCATTGGTAGTGGAGACGGTGGATTACCACTCATTTTAAATGGCAATTGATCAAGGAAATTCTTAATTTCGCAGCATTAGAGAAAGTAGTATAGAAGAATAAAAAATTATGTCGAAAACAGCCCAAATAATCGTAGACGGTCAGACCTACGAACTTCCTATGACGGAAGGCTCTGAAAAAGAACAAGCCATTGATATCAGTAAATTCAGAGGCCAGTCAGGAGTAATCACACTCGATAGAGGATTCAAAAACACTGGATCTTGCGAAAGTGCTATTACATTTCTTGACGGTGAAAAAGGAATACTACGATACCGAGGATATCCTATTGAGCAATTAGCTGATAATTCTACTTTCCTAGAAGTAGCTCATCTTTTAATATATGGTGAACTTCCTTCTAAGCCTGTATTTGACAAGTTTGCTAGTGATATTACTCGCCACACACTTGTTAATGAGGATATCAAGAAAATTTTGGATGGTTTCCCTTCTTCTGCTCATCCAATGGGTGTCTTATCTTCTCTAATTACGGCGCAGACCGCCTTCTACCCTGCTAGTCTCGATCCGAATAGATCTATAGAGGAAACAGAGCTTGGCATCATTAGATTGCTAGCTAAAATGCCAACGTTCGCGGCATGGGCATATAAGAAAAAAGTAGGTCCTCCTGTGATCTAAAAAAAAAACAAAAAAGACTATTGTGGTAACTTCTTAAATATGATGTTCTCGCTTCCAGCAGAAGATTATGAAGTAGATCCAGTTGTTGCAAGTGCTTTAGATAAATTATTGATTCTTCATGCTGATCATGAGCAAAACTGTTCTGCATCTACAGTTAGAATAGTTGGATCAAGCCAAGCTAGTTTATGGGCTTCTATATCTGCAGGAATCAATGCACTATGGGGACCATTACATGGTGGAGCTAACCAAGCTGTAATTGAGATGTTGGAGAACATCAAAGCAGATGGTGGTGACACTAAGAAGTGGATGGGTAAGGCAAAAGATAAGAATGATCCTTTCCGTCTGATGGGCTTTGGACACAGAGTGTATAAAAACTTTGATCCAAGAGCTAGAATAATCAAGAAAGCTGCTGATGATGTTCTTGACAAATTAGGAGTGGTTGATCCAATCTTAGATATTGCAAAAGGATTGGAAGAAGAAGCATTGAGAGACGAATACTTTGTGGAAAGAAAGCTTTATCCAAATGTAGATTTCTACTCAGGTATTATATACAGAGCATTAGGTATTCCAACAGATATGTTTACTGTAATGTTCGCATTGGGTAGACTTCCAGGATGGATAGCTCAGTGGAAAGAAATGAGAGAGATGGGAGAGCCAATAGGTAGACCAAGACAAATCTATACAGGTGCTGGAGAGCGTGACTATATAGAGGTTGGGAATAGATAATCCTCTTTCAACGACAATAACTAAAAAGGGTAGTATTATTTGATACTACCCTTTTTTTTGCTGTTATTTTAAATCAATTCGCTTTTTCATAAGCTTCCTTTAGCCACCCATTTAGTTCATCATCTAGCTCACTTACTTCACTGATCTGAACTCTATGAGTACACATCGTACCAAATGGCCCTGAGTTGCCTAGTCTTTCTGAAGTGTCCTTGCCTACTAACTTCAATCCAAGGTCAATCCTTGTCTTAGTTGCGGGTTTGATCAAGGCGAATTGCTTCTTCCTAATAATACTCACACTTCCTTTTTTCGGGGTAATTACTACATCAGTTCCGATTTCTTTTACCATAGAAAGTAACACTTCATATATGGGGAAAATCAACTCCTTTCCTTTGTATTGTTTAGCTACCAAATCTTTTGGTTCGTCCATTTCTTCTTTAGATAATGTCACAATAGTATTGGCAAAACCATGAGTTACTCCATGAACTTCTTTTAAGAATTTCACACCTTGCGAGTGTTTTTCAAAAGATTTAGACTTTAAAATCTCTTTCCATTCACTTAGAGACTTGCCTGTTTTATCAGGCATATTGTCAATCATTGTTTGTAGTGCCTTATCCATTTTGGTACCGTTTGTTGTATCTAAAATATAAATAAGCGAGCAACTTATTACTAAAGTCTAATTGAATTGAACAAATTGTGATGAATAGCTCTTATATAATTGGAATTACAAAAAAGTAAATAGACATGTCTAAGATCATTACATCATTAGTTAACGGAATAAAAGGAGGAGTAAAAGGAGCTATAGAGGGAACTGCAGATCTAGGCAGTACTATAGTTCATTCTGTAAAGGATGTAACATTAAAAACGATTGAAGGCACAAAAGATATAGTTGTAAAAGGAGTTCAGGTGCCAGCCTCTATTGTACAGGGAACATTTGAAGGTCTTACTAATATTGGAAAAGGAATTATAAATCTTGTTAAAGGCATTGTAAATGGAGCTGTTCAGGGAGCTATGGAAAGTGGTGTCGAGCAAAAAGATGCCGTTCAAGGTTCTGTAAAACAAGCTATTCACTCCGCTAAAAACCTAGGACTAGATATTGGATCTGTTGCTGTAGAAGCAATAAAAGGATCTATTAACGGAGTAAAACAAGTAGGCGGAGATACGATATCCGCAACTACAAATTCTGTTGTCGCTGCAATAGAAGCTGCAGGAGAAATAAGTATTGAATCTGTAAAAGCTGTAAAAGAAGCAATTAATGAGGGAGTTGAAGGAGGGAAAGAGATTTTAAGTAAGCTTTAGTCAATTCCACAACTATTATTTCTCAATTGAGTTTCATTTGCCCAATATGGTAAGTACTTACTCTTTTACAACTTTAAAAGAACTCTCTTTACCATTGTTTCCTACCACTAAAATTAAGTAAGTCCCGGGATTCATTTCGGAAAATGACAAGGTTGATTTTCTACTATTCATAATGCGCATACCATTCAAATTGAAAACAGATACAGATTGAACATCAACACCATCTATTGATAATTGATCAACTATTGGATTTGGGTAAACTTTAATTTCACTTTTGAAATCTGACGTGTTTAACACACCACAATTTTCTCCAACAACATATGAAAAATATTTTGTCACGGCTAATCCTCCCTGGAATTCAAACTTGCAAGCATATCGAATAGTTGATCCTACTTCTTGATCAGTAATTCTAGCAGAATATATTTTACCAGAAACATTGTCCAATCTACTTTCTGTAAAAGGAGTCTCTTTCCATAGAAATGCGAACACACCTTCTTTATTATCCAATAATTCGAAAGTCATAATAACATCAGTTCCGTCTGTTTCAAACGAATAATTATAACCAATTTCAAATTCTCCCAACTGAGATATAAAATCATTACCATTACAGGGCGTATTTGTACTCACCAATGTTTTAACATCGAAAACAATAGGCCCATTTACAGCGTGATTTCCAGCTAAGTCACTTGCTGTAATGCTAAATGAATAATCAGTTTCAGAATTTAACCCATTGATAATTAGTTTTCCTTCTTCTCCATCATCAATCGAAATTGGTTCAATATTGGCATTATATTCAGCTTGAAATATCACTTTATTAGATTCATCCATTCCATTTAGGATGAATTCTGCTGAGTTCATCGTTACCTCCCCCAATGTCGCAGTAAAGTTGACCTGTGGAGTGACATCTTCTGTTCCCGAGCACTCTTCCCCTACTTTATCATCAAAATACTTAGAAACTGCTAATCCACC
>JBGCFL010000017.1:0-12023 GCA_045106975.1 Ekhidna sp.
ACTAACTCAGTGGAGCAAATGAAATACAAACCATATTTTTCAGGATTCTTTTCTTTCCAATCCATTCTAATGGTACTTCCATTTTTGCAAACATAACTGGGCTCTCCCCACTTAGTCGTTTCAACGAGTTTGGAAACTCCATCACGCTCTGCTGTTTCTAAAATCAACTTCCTTAACTCATTAAGTTTCTTTGAAGCCACTGTAGGATAGTTAGAAATAATTTCTAGTATTTTTTTATTCTCCACAAATTCCATATCGTTTTCATGAATTTGCCTGAAAGATAACTGTAGAAAGTGACAGCCCTATGTCACTTAAGAAATCGATCCGATTCAATCTTTTTATATTTCTCTTTCATCATCTTTCATTTATAGAAATGACTCTAAGTTCAACCCTCATATTGTCTTTATTTGCACTCCTAAAGTCATAGCTAATGTCCCAAAAACTACGATTCGAAACTAGAGCCATAAGAAGTGTCAGCCACTTGCCTGAATCAAAACCCGTCAGTCCACCTATTCATCTTTCCAGTACCTATGAACGCAGTGACGATGGAGGCTACACTAATGACTTTATCTATTCTAGAGTGAGTAACCCCAACAGAAAGGCGTTAGAAAATAGCATTGCTAGCCTTGAAGGCGGTCAACTATGCCTAGCATTTTCATCAGGAATGGCGGCCATTTCTGCTGTATTTCAAAGCTTGAAGCCAGGTGATCATGTCATAATACCGGATGATGTCTATTATGCCATTTATGCACTTCTCTCTGAGGTATTTAAATCTTGGAACCTAGAATTTACCCTCGTCAACATGGCCGACGTGCGTGAGGTCAAAAATAGTATTCGAACCAACACTACATTAATATGGATTGAAACACCCTCAAATCCTCAACTTAAGCTGACGGACATTTCAAAAATAGCATCTATCGCAAAAGAAAATAATGCACTACTTGCAGTGGACAACACTTGGCCTACTCCAGTTCTGACTCGACCTATTGAATATGGTGCTGATATAGTAGTTCACTCTACCACTAAATATTTCGGAGGTCACAGTGATGTTCTTAGTGGCTGTGTAGTATTTAAAGAACAAAATGATTTTGCTAATAAGACCACAAGCATCCAAACTCTGGCTGGGGCAGTCCCCTCTCCTTTTGATTGTTGGTTGATCTCAAGAGGAATCATGACCTTATCACTAAGAGTCAAAGCCCAAACAGAAAGCGCAATGAAACTTGCTCTGTTTTTAAATTCACATCCTAATGTAGAGCAGGTTAATTACCCAGGATTAGAAAATCATCCTCAACATGAGATTGCTAAAAAGCAGATGCACGGTGGTTATGGTGCTATGCTCTCCATTCTTATTATTGGAAATGAACAGCTTGCTATGAAAGTGGCGAGTAAACTTCAATTATTTACATCTGCTACAAGTTTAGGTGGTGTGGAGAGTTTGGTGGAACATAGAAAATCAGTTGAAGGACCTAATAGTAAAACACCCCAAAATCTTCTTAGAATTTCAATTGGTCTTGAAAATGTGAATGATTTGATAGAGGATTGGACTCAAGCACTTAAATAGGTCAATAAAAATAGAATGTTTAGGTACGTAAGGCAACATGAGAAAAAATAGTAAAACAAAATTAGTAGAAGCTGAAAAAGTAGCCGTAGAATTATTTGAACTAGCTCAAAGTAGTGGGTTAATCAAAGCAGGCAAAACAGAAAAAGAACTTAATGTTGAATTATTTGAATTAGCAAAAGAACATTTCAATATTGAAAAGCATTGGCATAAACGAATAGTAAGAAGTGGTGTCAACACACTCCTTCCATACAGAGATAATCCATCAAACCTAACTATTCGAGAAGATGATATTCTATTTTTTGATTTTGGTCCTATTCTAGAAGATTGGGAAGCAGACTTGGGACGTACTTATGTAATAGGAAACGATCCTGTGAAGATCAAATTGAAAGAAGACATTGAATCTGCATGGCATGAGACCAAAGAATGGTTTCATCAACAGAAGGACATCACAGGAGCTACACTGTTTCAGTACGCTGTAGAAAAAGCAAAAGAGTATGGATGGGAATTTGGTGGCCCTATTGCAGGACACATTATTGGTGAGTTTCCACATGAAGAACTAGATCCTGAAATGTACGACTTATATGTACACCCTGAAAACCATAAAAGCATGATGACGCCTGATGAGAATGGCAATCAAAGAGATTGGATTCTTGAAATTCACTTTGTGGATCGAGAAAAAGAGATTGGTGGTTTTTTTGAGCAGTTGCTCACATAATTGCTAAATATTAAGTCTTCAAATTATATTTTTTGTCAGTGACATAGGGCTGTCACTCTACGTCATTTCTTTGTAATACAATCAAAAAACAAAGAAAATATGACAACTCAAGAAATTGCAAACCAGCTAGTGAACTTATGTAGAGAAGGAAAATTCGAGGAAGTGTACAGAAATCTCTACTCTCCAGATATTAAAAGCATAGAACCAGTTGATGGTACTTGGGATACGGTTCAAGGAATGGAAGGCCTTCAAAAGAAAGGAGAGAAATGGCAATCAATGGTAAAGGAATTTCATTCTTCTGAAATCTCTGATCCAATTGTGGCTGGTGACTTCTTTTCTTGTGTGATGAAAACAGAACTAACGATGAATGGTATGGATGAGAGAATCAATATGGATGAAGTATGTGTCTATAAAGTAGAAAATGAGAAAGTGGTCTCTGAGCAATTCTTTTATACTCCTTTGCCTGCTTTCGCTGAGTAGAAAGTGAGTAATTCATAGTTACAATACGGAATGGATTTTTCTAAGATCCATTTCGTATTCATTGAACAAAAACTAAACTCAAAGAGGTCTAAAATCCGATAGCCGCACCAAAACCAATAAAAGAATCTGGAGCTGTATTCGACAAACCCCATCCTGCAGAGATGTCAAATTGAACATTATTTGAACAGAGATAAATCAGTCCTGTATTGAACTGATGTACATTACTATTTGCAAATGACCCATAAGGCTCTGCAAACAGAGTCCATTTTTCTGCAAAAGTATATCCAAGTACAACTGTATAGACAACTGTCGGATCAGCCTGTGGAAGAGACATTCCTATGTTATATCCTAAAGAGAATTCGTCAGATAATGTATTAGTAAAATTTAGCCTCACTTCTGGTATCACCTGTGAAAGTTTAAAAGCACTCTTACCATTTGCTAAAGTAACTTGACCGATTATGCTCATTTGTGGAAGAGCTCCACTTTCTTCTAGTAAATGGACTTTCGTGCCAATTGTTAATGGACTGAAACCATTCACACTGAAGTCAGTAATGTCATTTCTTCTACCAAGATAGTTTTGTGTCAGTCTTATTTCAACTCCTTCGATTACTCCGTACCTCAGCAGCAAATTACCAAAGGTTATATTGGTTATTGAATTAGTTGTGTTCTCAGAAACAAATCCTGCCTCTACCAATAATTTCCCTTTTGACATGACTGAAGCTGATGCAGACTGGGTAGGTCTATCTGTTATTATCGGATCAGTTTCTTGTGCAAATGCTTGCAATGAAAAAAGGGTAATAGAAAATAGAATTAGCTTCTTCATAAAATTAATTTCTCAAAATAGATCTAACAATCAGGAAAATAATCGCTGCTAAAAACATGGACATGGATATTTTATTGATGATGTGCATTGCACCAATAGTGAAGTTTTTAGGTCGATTGGGATCTTTCTTTCTAAAGAAATAGGTCAATACTTCTGTAAAATCGAAGTAATTAGTTTTAGTCTCATCTTCTTTGTTCTGCAGGTCTTCCATAATAGCTATTTCAACAACAAAAATAGTAAAGTGTTTCTCAAAAATTTATGCAATTAAGTTGCATAAACTATATTTGCTCAATGTCCTCAGATAACATCAAAAACATACTAAAAAATCACAATCTCAGAATCACTGACTGCCGAATGGATGTGATTCAATTCTTCATTGATGAGAGAAATGCGCATTCTCAAGGAGATCTTGAAAATAAATTCAAGCAGTATGATCGAGTGACATTGTATAGGACACTAAATAGCTTTCTTGAATCAGGTATTCTTCATAAAATACCCAATGCCACTGGTGTAGCCACTTATGGTCTATGTCATGAGACGTGCTCACCTGAACAGCATGATCACAATCATATCCATTTCAAATGCAATAACTGTGGACAAATAGAATGCCTGGATGACGAAACTGTACCAATGGTTTCTTTACCTAATGGCTATCGAATAGAAGCAGTAAACATGATCGTAGATGGTGTTTGTGCAAAGTGTGCATAAGAAAAATGAGAAAACTCCTTAGTCTATTTACGATCATCGTATCTACTATTTTAGTAGCACAAAATGCCCCATGTAACAGAAAGGTTTCAGGAGTCATTCGAGACATTGATAGTGGTGAAGTTCTTCCTTTTGCCTCTGTGAAAATTCAGGATACCAATAATGGTGTGATTAGTGATGCAAATGGCAAGTTTACAATCACTCAAATATGTAACGAGGAAATTCATTTCGAAGTAAGGTTCGTTGGTTATAAAACAGTGATACATCATCACGACTTTCACCACTCAGATCCTGTTATCTATATGGCATCTGATGAGACATTACTTGAAAGTGTAATTGTGGAAGAATCAAGAGTTGATAAACTTCAGACGATATCAACTCAGAAAAAGGAAATTAACAAACTAGAACTGATCAACTCCTCCATTGGTGACCTTACTAAGGAGCTCTCTGGAGTATCGTCTTTACAAACAGGATCTAATGTATCAAAACCTATGATACATGGACTTCATTCCAATAGAGTATTAGTGATAAATGATGGAGTAAGACATTCTTATCAAGTGTGGGGTAACGAGCATGCACCTGAAATAGATCCATCCCATGTAGATCAAATCGAAGTAGTGAAAGGTGCTGCTACAGTAAAATATGGACCTGAGGCACTTGGTGGGGTAATACTTTATAATTCTAAAAAACCTGTTTTTGATAGAACTCTTAATGGGTCTGCAGGCACCTCCTTTCAAACCAATGGAAGAGCCATAAGAAGTCAAGTTAATCTGGGAGAAGGCTATCATAGATTTGCTTGGGATATAGGAGCTTTTGGAGTAATACAAGGGGATCAAAAAACACCAGATTATAACCTTTCGAATACAGGAAAACGTGAAGCTGGATTAAGTTTCAACACCTTATTACACCAACCAAAATTTGATCTCCAAGTCTCCGGAAGCTATTTAGAACAGCAATTGGGTATATTGAGAGCTTCCATTGTTGGGAGTTTAGGAGATTTACAAGAAGCAATAAGTGACTCAAAACCAGAACCCACTTTTCCATTCACTTATAGTCTTCAAAATCCTAGACAATTTACAAGGCATGGTATTGTAAAATCACATTTGGCTATTTATCATGGAGATCACATTTTCAAATTTCAATACGCTTTTCAACGAAATGATAGAAAAGAATTTGCTCTTAGAAGAGGTAGACTAAACAACAGACCAGTTATAGATTTAAAACTTTTTTCCCATTCACTCGAATCGGAATGGATTCAACCTGAAAAAGAACAATGGAAAGGAAATTCTGGAATACAGCTATACCATCAAAATAGTATAAATGCACCTGGCTCGAACCCGGTCAACTTCGTGCCGGATTATAAGACCTTAAACGTTGGCATATTTACTATCCAATCTATTGATTTCAATAATACAACTCTGGAAATGGGCGCCCGACTTGATTTTCAATCGTTAAGTGTATCAGATAGTATTCGGGATGTTTTCTCCTTTTCAAACCAAATTAAATATACAAATGGTACTATATCACTAGGATTAAGAAAACAATTAAATGAATACGTAACCATTTTCTCTAATCTTGGTTCAGCGTGGCGACCACCCAATGTAGCTGAGCTTTATTCTTTTGGCTATCATCATTCCAGAGTACAATATGGATTGTGGAGATACAATCTCGAACCAGAAATTTCTACTCCAGAAGATAGCGTTTTTAATCAATCACTAAGACCCGTTCCTGCGGAAATTGGAATCAAATGGATTTCTGGTATCGAACTGAAAAAGTCTAAAATGAAAGCAGAATTTATCTTTTATGCGAATAGAATCAACAATTTCATTTTTCTAAGACCATATGGAATTACTACTGGAATTGCTGATGCTTTCCCTTTCTTTATCTACGATCAAACAGATGCCTTTTTTATTGGAAGCGATATGGATCTGATTTATGATCATTCCAAAGTAATCAATTCCGAGGTGAGAATTTCATTTGTTCATGCAAGGGGTGTAGAAAATCAACAAGTATTACCGGATATTCCTGCCTTCAACATAAACTACAATTTAGCACTCAAAAAGGAGCATTGGAATTATGGTTTGAAAATAGACTACACCTCCAGACAATGGAACGCTCCTTCTGTTATTGAACCCCGACAATTTGCAAACAGTACTGCCGAAATAAACCGTGATGAAATTTTTGATTTTATGACACCTCCTGCTGGCTACATACTTTTTGGAGGATTGATTGGCTATCAGAAAAATAGATGGAATTCATCTTTTCAAATTCACAATCTATTTAACTCCTCCTATCGGGTTTACACTGATCGTATCAGATATTTCGCTGATGCTCCCGGCAGAAACTTTGCATTTTCAGTAGAATATAATTTTTAAATGCATCAGTATTGCAATTAAATAATTAATGCAATACTATTGCATTAATTATTTAAAGAATTAATAAAAAAACATGAAACTAATTAAATCATTATTTTCTCTTCTCATCACCTTAGGTTTAGTCTTTACTACTAGTTGCTCAGAAGACGATGATCATGATCACGATCACGACGGTGAAGAAGTTATTAATCAAGTAGTCGTCACTTTTACACCTACATCAGGCGGAGCTAGTGTATCTGCAACTTGGTTTGATGCTGATGGCGAAGGAACAGCTAACCCAACTATTGGAACCATTGATCTAGCTGCAAATACCGAATATGATATGGCAATGACGCTAGCCAATACACTAGGTGCTGAAGATGAAGATGTGACGGAAGAAATAGAAGGCGAGGGTGATGAACATATGTTTTTCTTCGAATTCACTACTGATATCTTTTCAAACCCTGCAGGTAATGGAAATTCAGACAATAGAGCTGATCCATTAAATTATGGTGATAATGACGAAAATGGATTTCCAGTTGGATTAGAATCAACATGGACTACTGGAGATGTAACATCTGCAGCAGGCAATTTCAGAGTAATTTTAAAACACCAGCCAGACGGACTAAAAACAGCTGACTCTAATTCTTCAGTTGGAGGAACAGATGTCAACATTACATTCCCAATCAACATTAATTGATTTTATAAAACCCTTATTAAATTCTTCTCATTTTAATTTGGTTAGGCCATCCTGATAATTCGGGATGGTTTTTTTATGACTTTGAAGGAAGCAAAAGTTTACTTTTGTCTTATGTCTGAAATACCCCCATGCCCAAAATGCAATTCACCATACGCTTATCCAATGGATTCTTTATTAGTGTGCCCAGAGTGCGCTCATGAATGGAATCCAGAGGATAGTAACACAGAGGATGAAACTGTTGATGATGGAATCATCAGAGATATCAACGGTAACCAACTCCAAGATGGAGATAGCATAGTTGTGATGAAAGACTTACCCGTAAAAGGGATGCCTAAACCTGTAAAGGCAGGGACCAAAGTGAAGAATATCAGATTAACAGATGGTGATCACAATATCAATTGTAAGATTGATGGATTTGGCGCTATGGGATTGAAATCCGAATTTGTAAAAAAGGCCTAGAAACGAGCAGCCATAAAAAGACTCATGTCTTTAAAAGCCATATTAAACCTTTTGGCCAAAGCTAAACTTGTCAAACTTCCCTTATAGGAGTAAACACCTTTCATCAACCAAGGATTACTGTATATCATCTCATCAAAACCTCCACTCTCCCCCGCTTCCAACAAAATGGGTGTAAAGATATTTGAAATGGCTAACGAGGCAGATCTTGCGACTCTAGATGCAATATTTGGCACACAATAGTGAGTAACTTCATGCTTTACATAAGTAGGTTTAGCATGATTGGTGAGATACGAAGTTTCTATACACCCTCCTTGATCGATACTTACATCTATTATAACCGAACCAGGCTTCATCTGCATAACCATTTCTTCCATGATCAATACTTTGTTTCGTCCTTTCTCCATTCTTATGGCTCCAATAAGCACGTCCGCCTCTGCAACTTCCTTTTCCAAAGCAGAAGAGTCGAATGTGGATGTGAATACTTCTCTTCCTAAAGCATGTTTCAACCTCCTCAACTTATAAATATGATCGTCAAAAATTCGTACTTCTGCACCCAAACCAAGTGCTGCTCTAGCTGCAAATTCAGCAACAGTACCTGCTCCTAAAATAGCTACCCTGGTTGGTGGAACACCCGTAATTCCACCTAAAACAATTCCTCTCCCCTGATTAGAACTACTCAGATACTCCGCCGCAATAAGCATCACTGAACTCCCAGCAATTTCACTCATTGCACGAACGAGCGGCAGTCCTCCTTCTTTATCCTGAATAAATTCATATCCAATGGCTATAATTTTCTTCTTATTGATCGCCTCCAAATACTCTGCTGTTTGACTCCCTGACTGAAAAGCAGACATCAATGTACTTCCAGGCTTCATTGTCTCAATTTCCTCCAGAGTCGGAGGCTCCACTTTCAAAACCACATTTGACTCAAAGACTTCTTTTGATGAATAAGCAATTTTTGCTCCCGCCTCAGAGTATTCTTTGTCTGAAAAATTGGCTGATTGACCAGCTCCCTTTTCAATGATAACCTCATGTCCGTTTGCCACCAAAACTCCAACAGATGATGGCTTTAAAGGAACTCTTTTTTCTTGGTCAGCTACTTCGCAAGGAACTCCTATTTGAAGTGATCTTTGTTTTTTGGATATTTTGGCAGGTTTTTCTTGCGTGTAAAGAGCTTGCTCTTTCGCTAATTGTGCAAAACCAGTTTGTGATGGTTGATTCATTGAGGTGTAGCAGTTAGTGATCGGGTATTATCACCTACTAAATTAATATTTATTTTCAGGTATTCGTCTGGTAAGAGTGGGTCTATAATCTCAGGCCATTCCAACAAACACCTATTACCTGAAAAAAGATAGTCTTCCGTACCTATTTCGTAGGCTTCATTCAAGTCATTCAGACGATAAAAGTCAAAATGGTATATTATTTCATTTGATTTTGATTCGTACTCATTTACAATAGAAAATGTTGGAGAACTCATTTCATCCTCCACCCCTAACATTTCACATACTTTCTTTATTAGAGTTGTCTTTCCTGCTCCCATTTCAGCAACAAAACACCACACTTTTAAATGTCCATATTCATCAATCAATTGATCTGCAACTGTGTCCAGTTCATCTTCCTTATAATTCAAGATATCCATCGATAAGCAAAATTAATGGAGCTACTTATTTGCCAATGTAATAAATGGAATTATTACTTCTTCCATGGATATTCCTCCATGTTGAAAAGTATCTTTATACATTCTTACAAAATGATTGTAATTATTAGGATAAGCGAAAAAATAATCGTCTTTCGTAAATACGAATGTCGAACTCATATTAATAGAGGGTAAACCAATTTTTTCAGGCTCACGTGTGAAGTAAACTCCTTTTTCGTCAAAGTTGAGGTTTCTTCCCACCTTGTATCTCAAATTGGTATTTGTGTTTTTATCACCAACAATTTTAAAAGGCTTATTTACCCTAATTGTTCCATGATCAGTAGTAATCATCACCTTCGCTTTCTGATTTGAAAGAGCCTTCAATGTGTCGTAAAGAGATGAATGAGTAAACCATGAGCGAGTCAATGACCTGTAAGCCGATTCATCTGGTGCAAGCTCTCTAATCATTTGCATGTCTGTTCTGGCATGAGAAAGCATATCTACAAAATTGAAAACAATGGCGTTTAACGAGTTATTCATGAGGTTCGGAATATTTTCACTCAAACTTTTTCCTTCTTCAGCTTTCAATATCTTATGATACGAAAAACGATCCTTTATACCATTTCTAGCAAGGTTTGCTTCTAAAAGTTCTTTTTCCTTCTTGTTTTTTCCATCCTCATCAGTTTCACTTACCCATAGTTCAGGTAGTCTTTTAGAAATTTCTAATGGAGTCATTCCCGCAAAAAGAGCATTTCTGGCGTATGCTGTGGTGGTCGGTAAAATGGAATAGTAAAGCTCCTCAGACTCCACAGAAAACAATTCAGAGATATCTGGCTCTATCGTTTTCCATTGATCATATCTAAGGTTATCTATTACTATCAGAAAAACGGGCTCCTCTCCCATCTTGGACAACACTTTTTCCTTCAATACATTATGAGATAATAGAGGACGATCTACATCAGGATCACTAATCCACTCCTCGTAGCTAGATGTAATAAATTTAGAAAAGTTACTCTCTGCTTCCACTTTTTGAGCATTGAGTACTTCCATCATGCTTTTATCCTCAGTTGCATCAATCTCGAGATCCCAATAAACTAATTTCTTGTATATCTCTTTCCAGTCGTGATGATCTGAGGCATCCATCACACTCATACCCAATTGCTGAAAATCTCTTTGATATCCTTGATTTGTTTTCTCTGAAATAAGTCTCTTATTGTCTAATATCTTCTTTACCGAAAGGAGTATTTGATTAGGGTTCAGTGGTTTGATCAAATAGTCAGCAATCTTCGCTCCTATTGCCTCTTCCATTATTTCCTCTTCTTCACTCTTTGTGATCATAACAACAGGAAGGCTCGGATGGGTTGACTTGATGTAATTGAGAGTTTCTAACCCACTCAATCCTGGCATGTTTTCGTCTAGAAATACTAAATCAAAATGATGATGATCTATCTCTTCTAGTGCATCAGTTCCACTATTGACAGGTGTCATCTTATACCCCTTCTGTTCCAGAAATAAAATATGAGGCTTTAGAAGATCTATTTCATCATCCGCCCATAAAATTTTAAATTGCTGCATAGATTGGAAAGTTAGTCTCAATATTTAGATATGTAATAAGAAACGTAACAGAACGAAGATTAGCACATTGAATGTACTTTTAATTAGTCCTGATTATTTCTATCCCCAAGACCAAACCACAAACACAATTGAACAAAAAGAAGATTCTAAATGATCCAGTTTATGGGTTCATCAACATACCCAACGAGCTCATTTTTGACATAATAGAGCATCGTTACTTTCAACGACTCAGAAGGATAAAGCAATTGGGCTTAACTGATATGGTTTATCCAGGTGCATTACACACTCGTTTTCACCATGCTCTTGGCGCTATGCATCTGATGAGTAGAGCATTGATCTCAATGAGAGGAAAAGATATTGACATTTCCGATGAAGAATATGATGCGGCCTTAATAGCGATTCTACTACATGACTTGGGTCATGGCCCATTTTCTCATACACTAGAATTCTCTCTCTTTAAAGATGTACGTCATGAGCAAGTAAGTCTCTGGATGATGGAGCGATTAAATAAGGAATTTAATAGCCAGCTTGACTTAGCCATCAAAATATTTAAAAATGAGTACGAACGTCCTTTCTTCTATCAAATGGTTTCTAGTCAACTAGACATTGATAGATTAGACTATCTCAAAAGAGATAGTTTTTTCACAGGTGTTCAGGAAGGATCAATTGGTTCCGAGAGAATAATAAAAATGCTGAATGTTTCTGACGAAAATTTGGTCGTCGAAGAAAAAGGCATTTACAGTATTGAAAATTTTCTTAGCGCTAGACGGCTTATGTATTGGCAGGTTTATTTACATAAAGTAGCTGTGAGTGCCGAAGTTATGCTCATTGAATTAATAAAGAGAGCTAAAGAACTAACCCAGCAGGGTGGAAAATTGATGGCGACACCTGCTCTCAGTATTTTCCTAGAGCAAGATGTAACAGCCAAGGACTTTGAAGACGATGCTGATATACTTGAAGTCTACTCTCTTTTAGATGATAATGACATCTGGGGTTCTCTTAAATTTTGGCAAGA
>JBGCFL010000170.1:0-4711 GCA_045106975.1 Ekhidna sp.
AAGTTCATCTGCGTTCAGGTTGTCAAGTAAATCGAGGGGTACTCCATCCTTTCGTTGAGACCATGTATTTGCGTTGAGAAAATCTTCTCTAAATATTTCTAGTCCAGATGACATTTGAGTTTTCCGATATTACACCTAACGGCTCGAATATGGCAAGTAGCCTTTACTAGAATGAACAGAAGATAATATTTAATACAAACTTTGCAGATAGCTAAATACTAAGCGCCTTAACAGGCTATTTGCTATATTTATTGTTAGGGTGCGTTTTTTAAATTATGTTTTTAGATTATAAAGATTTCGAAAATGATTGTGAATTAAAATTAGAAAAATTAAAAAAATCTGGTTTTGTGAAAAAATCAGCAGTAATTCAAAAAGATGGAGAGGGTGATTTTTTTATAAAGGATTCGGATTGGATAGGTTTAAATGTTTTACAAACAAATGAAAATGGGGAAGTAGTTTATTTAGGTATTCGTTAAATGCACCCTAAAACCGGATATAGTGCACTAGTGCACTATATCCGCCTTGTATGTTTAGGGTAAATCTAGTGGATTTTGTATGGCTGACAAACCGTTTAAAGCTACGTGGGTGTAAATTTCTGTAGTTTTTGATGAGCTATGACCAAGTAGTGTTTGGATATAGCGCAAGTCCACGCCGCTTTCTAAAAGGTGTGTGGCAAATGAATGACGCAACATATGAGGAGTAACTTTTTGTGCAGTACCAGCACTTTTAGCTGCTCTATTTACTATATGTCTAACGCTTGTCCCACTGTACTTGCCACCACTGGCACCTTCAAATAAATATATTTTAGGCTTATATACTGTATAATAAGCTCTTAGGTCTTTTAGTAAGGCATGACTTAGAATAGTGTATCTGTCTTTGTTGCCTTTACCTTGATCTACTCTGATCATCATTCGATCACTGTCTATATCGCTAATTTTTAGGTTGAGTAATTCTGATCTTCTTAAACCCGCAGAGTAGAGCATACTTATGATGCACTTATGTTTTATGTTTTCCGTTTTTGAAATCATTTTCAATACCTTTTCCTTGCTAATCACTCTTGGTAGTTTTTCCTGCTTTGCTGGACGTTCTATCGCATAAAATCGATTAGGCATTTCTAGCACTACTTCATAATAAAACTTAATGGCATTGATGGATTGATTGATATACGTATTCGATTTGCCTAGTTTAACCAGATGCTGGAGGTAAAGCTGAATGTCATATTCATTCAATTCAAGAAAATTAGTTGTATTGGGAAAGTGATTCATAAAACGCTCAAACATCGGAATGTATACCTTGGCGGTATTGATAGAGTATTTTCTGTTTTCTAACTTTTGATAAAACGATTCAGGGCAATACCTCCAATTTTTCTTTTCAGGTCTTTTCCGAAACGAATCCACACTTAAATCAGCACCTTCAGCATTGATAGGACGATTCGTGAAAAAGTGACTGCAATTAACCCAAGCAATGCCTTTGAATGTCTCAAAAATTAAATTCAAATTTTCTGGTTTGTTCAATACAATCGCCATACCATAGAAACTGCTCCATTTCACATCAGGAAGCGTTTTTATAAGGTTTTGGGTTACTGTATCAGGATGAAATTGTAGCCCAATGATTCGTTTTTCATCGATGCAGAGATGCTTTAATGTGATTTGCCTTTCCTTCAGACGTGGTTTCATTTTACAATTGACGGCAATATTCTCTTAAAAAACGTTTGCTTATACGTATACTTACGTAACTATACGTATAAAAAACGTTTATGGAACTACTAAGAACACGGCAAGAATGCATGAATTGCAACAAGCCACTATCAGGCAGAAGAGATAAGAAGTATTGTGACAGTCAATGCAAGGCGGAATATCACAATAAGAACAAGACCTATGGTGAACTCTATATCTCTAGTTCACAAAGCATCACTCGTCACAACAGAAGAATTTTAAAGACGCTCAGTCCAGAAGGAAAGGCCACTGTGAGGAAGGAGGTGCTAGACCAGATGGGGTTCGATTACCGATATTTTTCTGGTTTGTTCAAAACAAAATCGAACTTGTATTACCTGGTCTATGACTATGCATTTTCACCCATTTTTGAAAATGGTGTAGAAAAAGCATTGATCGTGCAGCGGCAAGACTACATGGATCGCCTCAGCTTGGAGATTTGGAAGAAATGAAAGTAATGGTGTTGACTTCTTTCAATACCAATTTTTGATCGAACCCTACTGCTTTTTGCTTCCAGTAATACGCTTATTATATGATGCTTGTAGTCACAGAAATTAAATAGTGTTTTAGAATTCGCCCCATTGTCTTCACTCTCGCTTAGAACTTTGTTCAGAAATCGTACTGTACTGTAAACTGTACTGAGTGATGTTTCTCAACTTGGGCACCAATGGAGTGTTGTCGTAAATAGGCTACCTGTATATTTCCATTCGGAATATTTCTGCCCAAACCCAAATACAACCAGTTTTGACTTAGGTTACCAGAGTTGAATCGATCTTCAATGGACACCCATAACTCATCAAATCCATGGAAGAAGTAATCTTCGCCTAAAGGCTGTTTTACTGTAAGGCGGTACCGGAACCGATGACTGAAATCATATCCACCTACTTCTATCTCGCCTGAAGGTTGTGTCTGTAGGTCGCCTTGAAAGCGGTGCTCCATTCTATATCTATGTGAAATAGAAGTCTTTCCTAGCTTCTGATTCAAAGTGACTTGCTCCCAAACGTTGTGTTCTGGCTGCACGTCTGCCCGAGGAAATTTTCCGTAAGGGTGCGTGGTAATGAAAGAATACCCTGCTGAGTAAACGGTACTTTCTCCAGGCTTGAAATTGACAAATGGTCGAAAAATGAATTGCTTCATGGTAGACAAACCGTCTGTTCTACGCCAGTGTAGTTCATTGCCTACAGTCCATTTTTCATTGATTTTGTAATGGTTAAGCAATAGAAACCAGACTTCTCCTTCTCCATTGTAGGTCTGCGCGCTAGCCATAAAATTGCAGCCTAAAATGGCTGCAATTATTATTAATTTTCTCATAGGTTAATATTAAGACAATCCACTCGCATATTCAATTTTATAGGTAATCAAAATGCCACCTCTGTCGTCCAGAAATGGTTGGATGTTTTCTATGATTTTTGAGGTCAATTCCTCATTGGCAATAGTGAAAAGTAAGCTGCTTCTGCTAGTAGGTAGCAATCCTTCTGAAAGATGTTCGCCTCTTTTAGTTCCTTTTCCTCTTACAATGTCCAGTGCCGTGTATCCATGTACGCCAGTATCTTCTAGTAACTCTACAAGTTGGCGAAGGAATGTATTTGATATGATAATTTCTATTTTATGTAAACTCATTGTGATAATAGTTAAGCCCAAATGGAATGAATGATAAAGTAAAATAAAGGGATGCCAACCGTAATGTTGAAGGTGAATGTGATTCCCAGTGACATAGGGAGTAATATACTCATGTTGGCCTTTGGTACGGAAATTCGCATGGCTGCCGGTACGGCGATGTAGGAGGCGCTTGCAATCAGTATTGTTTGCAATAATGCATCGCCTTCTGAGTACCCAAGTAAATAGGAAATGCCAATACCAACCATTCCCAACACGGGAGGAAAGAGTAAGGCAAAGATGACTACAAATGCTCCTGCTTTTCTCAGCTCTTTGATTCTACGACCAGCAAGTAGGCCCATGTCTAGCATGTATAAACTTAGCATACCAAAAAAGATCTCACTCACGAAGGGTTTCAATTCCTCTTCACCAGCTTCCCCGCTTACATAGCCAATGACCAAACTACCCACTAGGAGTAGTACGGACCCATTGAAAAAGGATTCGCGTAATATATGTTTGAATCCAGCGCCATGTACTTGAGGAGAATCTTCGTTCTTTTTAGAGATTCTGATGAGAATAAGTCCTGCGATAATGGCAGGCGATTCCATAAGTGCCATCCCAGCGACCATGTGTCCACCGAAAGCAATGCCTTGAGAATCAAGGAAGGCAGTGGTAGTAGCAAAAGTGACCGCTGAAATAGAACCGTAAGTAGCAGCCACTGCACCGGCATCTTCTACATTGAGCTTCCGCCTAAGGATGAAAAACATAAGAAATGGAACGGTAAATGAAGCAAGTACGCATACTACAATGACGGTTAAAACCTGGCTATTGAACCCACTATGGAAGAGCTCTTCACCACCTTTTATTCCTATATCGAATAGGAGATAGATGCTTAAAAATTTGGCTATTTGTGGTGGTACTTCTAAGTCTGATTTTACAAAAACGGCTATTAAGCCAAGGAAAAAAAATAAAGTAGCAGGGTGCGAGAAATTCTCGACGATGGTATTGAAATCCATTGTTAATGTCTTTAAATAAAGAAATAGGAAATAGTGTGGCAGTGAATAGATGCTGCCATTAGCCTTAGGAAAAAGGCTTTGATAGTGCTAGATCTTACTTAACAATGAATTTTTAGCCGATGGAAAAGCACATAGAGCTTTTCTTTTTTAGGATTGGCAGGCTCAAGGGTAGAAGAGCCAACTTTGACAAATCCTGAAAAAATGGAATGAGTATGAGAGGAAGAGGATAGAACTAGGTCATCCCATCCTTCTGTTTCTTTCTCTTCAGCATCTTTTTCTCCATCAGCTTCTTTTTCAGAGCTGATTTCTATGTTGTCTTTTTCAAGCGCATACTGACCCCAAACAGTCGAGGAGACTGAGAAAATCAGCAAGAATGCGATGAAAATA
>JBGCFL010000171.1:0-16068 GCA_045106975.1 Ekhidna sp.
GGGGGGTGAACTGTTTTGGGGAGATGGAAGTGGAAGAGAAGGTGGGTATGCTCGGAATTGGCAACAATCTATGGGAGACTTCTGGGATGAAAGGCCAGATTACATGTTGAGAGGGCAGAGGCAGCATGTGCAGACTACTCCTTTTTACGATCCTGCTAACCTTGGACGCGGGAGTGCTATTAATTGGGGCAATACGGATGTTCGGACACTGCATAGTACAGGTAATCTTATTGTTGATGCTTTCACTTCGATAGGGAAAAAAGGTGTGTCAAGTAGTTCATATGATGACGGGAGATTAACTATTAGGGTAGCTATTACTGGAGGGTTGAATGTTTCTTATAATCCAGAGAGTGGTGCTGTTACTTTTAATTTCGAAGGTATGTTGGTTGATAGAAGTTCAGAAAACTACTCGCCAGAGGCTCTTGTTGACTTAAGTAATAAATTTTCAGAAAACCTAACTAAGGCTTTTTCTGGAAAAAGTAGACCGCACGGCTCCAGCTAGCGCTCGTTTATAACGAGTCCCAGCTAGCGCTCGTTTATAACGAGTGCCTGTCTCGTCCTAAAATAAGTTTACAGGTTTAACATATAGTCCTATTAGTAATTTACAATTTTAGTTAGTCCTGTCATTGATTCTCCCCTCCCTCAGAGTCACCTTAGGGTTGGGTTTAGGGTTGCTGACTCTGAGGTCTTGTAAGGATAGGTAATGCACCCCACTGGTCTAAGGTTGTAGTAAGAAAAACTGGCGCAATGCGTCTCGCTTGTGCCCCCTATCTCGTCCTCGTTTAGCGCAGCGTAACGAGGATGTCAGAAAACATGAGCATTTGTAATGCGGGAATGAAAACCGATCAGAAATGGTTGGTTTTTTTATTGCGCGAGTTGCTTTTGCATGTCTTTCTGAAATATGAAAGCCTTAAGCATAGCTTTGATTGAGTTACGATCGTGATCATCTAAAGCCTGAGCTTTAGAGAACATGGTTAATAGCTCATCATCGGTGATTTTACTTTTCTACCTTCTCATCTTCCGAACCATAGATCAGCATATCTGTAGACACTTCCAGTAAGTCAGCCAACTTCTTCACCACATCCACAGACGGAATCGTTTGGTTGCGCTCATACCTCTAGCCTTGGTTCGTGTCCTCACCAAACAACATGAAGAACTAAATCACATTTGAAACTCAACCCCTCTACGAGATACGAAGAGCAGAACAACACACCAGTAAAAACTGGTAAAAATGTGTCTCATTTTTGAGACAATCATCGCCTCTAATTAACAGGACACGAAAAGCAGAGGTTGGCTCTGTTTTTTGTATGTCTGATAGTAACTATAAGGGCTTCTAAGGGCAGTTAAACTACCCTAGCTGGCGCGAGCATGTTGCTCGTGACCAATGATAGAGAGAAATAGGAGGTCTCGAGATTTGAGATGCTTTATCAGTACAAGATCTATATCATATAGACTTTTAATCGCTACCTATCAAATCAAATATGAAGTAGATAAATTATTTAAAAAAAAATATGGTATAAAAGCACTTTTCTGTTCATATGTCATGCTTAGACATAAAAAAACCTGATATTTCTATCAGGTTTTAAGAGCCTCCAGTCGGATTCGAACCAACGACCCACGCATTACAAGTGCGTTGCTCTGGCCAGCTGAGCTATGGAGGCCTTTCTTCCTTTTACAAGGCTGAAATTAGGTTTGCAAAAATAGCAGTCAAGTTCTATTTAGCAAGCCTATTTTAGAATTTATTTTATAAACTTTTCAATTGTGATTTAAGCCCTTCAAGTTCACTTTTTGCAGAGTTAATTCTTTGCTGCATTTCTTGCTTTAGCTTATCTGCTGTAGCAGATGAAGCAAAGAATTCAATGTTGGTATTCCACGTATTTATGTCGCCTTCGAGCGCTGTTATCTTTCTTTTAATGGAATGTTCCTTGCGCTGAGCTTTACGATCTCCACCTGGCGTATTTCTTAGACGACCAGTTTGAATGTGACTTCTCAAGTCCTGACGATCTATTTCATCAATCGCTTCATTAGCCAGCACTTTTCTAGTCACCTCTTCAAAGCGTTTCTGCGTTTTATTAATGGCATTCTTAGGCACAAATCCGATAGCCGTATAATTATCAATCATATCATAGATGTCATCAAGTGCTCCTTCTGTTGCTGTTGACATCCCCTCCAATTGATCACAGATTTTTAGTTTCAGTTTTAAGTTCTCTTCATATGACTTGAACTGCTCTTTATTTTGTTCCCTTCTTCTTTCAAAGAAATGATCGCAGGCTGTTTTGAATTTTTCGTAAGTAGAGTTTCTTACCTTCTCTGGCACGGGCCCAATATCCTTCCACTGAGACTGAAGTTGCTTTAATTTATCCGATGTGGCATTCCAGTCTTCATTATCCTTGATTTCATCAGCCTTTTTAATAAGCTCTTCTTTCTTAGCTAAATTTTCCTCTCTATGAGACTCAAGCTCTTTGAAAAATTTATTTTTATTGGCAAAAAACCCTTTAAATGAATTCCAAAAATTCCTATTAATTGACTTAGCCTTATCACGAGCAACCCCTCCTATTGCTTCCCACTTCTTCTGAAGTTCTAAGAGAGCTTTAGTTTTCTTGTTCCAATCTGAAATCCTCTCTGAGTTGAAATTCAAAAAGTCTTCTACTTCTTTAATTAATTCCTCCTTTTTAACAAGATTGGCATCAAATTCAACCTTCAGTTGATCGAAGTACTCCTTTCTATTCTCGTATATTGCATCTGAAGCCGCTTTAAATCTCTGCCAAGTTGGTTCTTGGTCATCTTTGGGTACTGGCCCTATATGCTTGTACTCATCATGAAGTTCATTTAACTGGACAATGGCTACTTTCATATCTTCCATTTTAGCCAGTTCTTCCGCCTTAACACAAAGTTCTTGTTTCTGCGTTAGGTTTTTTTTCCTATCTAGATCTTTTAGCTCGAAATAGATACTTCTGTTATCATAATACCTATCGAGGAGAGCATTATAGTTTGCCCAAAGAGTCTTATTCTGTGCACCAGGTACTGGTCCTGTTTTCTTCCACTCAGCTTGAAGGTCTCTTATTGAGTTTATGCTATTGGTAGATTCTTCTCCATCTACTACTTGTCTAATCTCATCTAGAAGACGTTCCTTCTTTTTCAGATTATCTTCTTTCTGATTTTCTAAATCTTTAAAAAATTTATTTCTCTTCGATCTTAATTCTCTGTATAAAGAAAAGAATTCTTTATCAAGTTCATCACCATGGTATTCGAATGAATCCGCTTCATTTCCCTCAGCAACAAAAGTTTCTAATGCAGCATTCTTTGACATCTCAAAGAGATCATCAAATCTTGGTTTAACTGCCTTAAGAATTTTATCAACTTTTCTTAAGTCATCCTCATTCCTAATTTCTTTGATTTTCTCAATCAATTCTTCCCTTGAAGCTTCATCAAAGTCAAGTTCCTCCTCTTCATGCTCCTCTCCGCCATCTTCAGAAGAATCTATTCCATTTTCCTCCGTATCAACTGATGACAACTCTGCCACTTCCTCTATCTTATCTTCCTCTAAGGGTATTGAAACCTCTTCAGAATCAGATGCATCCTGCAAATCATCTAATTTTTCATCAACACCTAGCTCCTCCTTTTCTGGAGTTTCAGGTTCCTTTACAATACTTGATTCAGTTTTGCTCTGAACTTCTTCAGGGGTTTCGCTCAATTTTTGATCCGTAACCTCCTGCAACTTTTCTTCATTATCCATTATTGGAATCTATTCTTTTCTCTAAGACACAAATCTAACCAAATACCCTAATTGAGTCGAGGATCTTTTGGATAGTTAGACATCAATTTAAATTTTCCTCCCATGTTTCTGAGGCACTCTTTCCATAAGTCTTGATTGTCCCAGTCAAAAATCATTTCTTGTGTTGGATTTTTCATTACAATCCATGATTTTGCTTTTAGTTCATCCATCAACTGACCAGCTCCCCATCCAGAATATCCAATAAAAAAACGAATATCATTTTGTTCTATAGATCTGGTATTGATCATTTGAAGCAACTTGTCATATTCTCCACCCCAGTACGTATTCAATAAAATTTCATTCGCGTGATCGGATAGTTCCTTATTTCTATGCAAGAAGTGTAAAGTATCATTCTGAACTGGTCCGCCAACATACACCTCTGCACTAAAATTCCCAACTTCATCTACAATATCATTCAATTTTACTTGTCCTTTTTTATTAAGCACAAAACCAAGCGTTCCATTTTCATCATGTTCACAGAGAAAAATCACTGTCCTTTCAAAGTTTGGATCCGGCAGGTAAGGTTCTGAAATCAATAGGTCACCTTTCTTGGGTTCAACTAATTTGTTTGTTGAAAAGTAATCCATTAGTGTAAAGCTGCTCTTATAGGTAAATCATTCAAAATTTCTCCCTCCAATTTTTTCATTTCCTCCAGCCTTTGATAAACAGCCTCCTCTGGAAGATAAATTAAAGCCATTTTCACAAACACTTCTCCGTGTCTTGCTTCAGATGCCCACAATCTCCGATAAAATTCCTTCAAATCTGGATCTTCCAATGCTTCATATATCAACTTGAATCTTTCTGCACCCCTAGTTTCAACAAGTGAGGCTAACAATAGTCTGTCCATAAAACGCTCATCTCTTCCGTCTCTGCAAATTTTAATCAAATGCTTCATGTACATATCCTGCGGAATCTCATGACTCAACTGAATACCACGTTTTTCCATAATTTCATACACATCCCGAAAATGCTCTAACTCCTCAACAGAAGTATCTATTAATTCTGGAATGATCTCCAACCTATTCGGATACTTCGCAACAAAACTTAGTGCCATGGCTGAAGCTTTACGTTCACAATCTGCATGATCTTGTAGGAATGAATCAAAATCATTCATTACTGCATCTACCCACTCCTTTTTTGTCTCAACAGTGAGATCAATCCTGAACTTCATCTAATTTTGGTTTATTGTTACGATTGTATCAAAAGTAAAGTCAAATAATGAGAGCAGACGTTGCATCGCTGAGAAATGAGTACTCAAAAATGGGTCTTGATGAAAAATCTTGTGAAAAAAATCCGTTTAATCAATTTGAAATTTGGTTCAATGAGGCTCTAGAAGCCAACATACTCGAGCCAAACGCCATGGCACTCAGTACCGCAAGCCTTGAAGGTAGACCAACTCAAAGAACAGTGCTTTTAAAAGATTTTAGTAAAACAGGCTTTACTTTCTACACCAACTACACCAGTAGTAAGGCCAAAGAAATAGCCATTAATGACCATGTAAGTATATTATTTCCATGGTATTCTCTTGAAAGACAAATCATAATTAATGGTAATGCAGCCAAGGTATCTCGAGAAAAATCTGCTGAATACTTCCATTCAAGACCTAGAGGTAGTCAGATTGGAGCTCACGTATCCAATCAAAGTGAAATATTAGATGATAGAAGCATCTTAGAAAAGAAATTAGAAGAATTAGAAAACAAATTTGAGGATAAGGAAATTCCACTTCCTGATAATTGGGGTGGTTATGAAATCATACCCAATCGTTTTGAATTTTGGCAGGGTCGAAAAAGCAGATTACATGATCGCATTCAATATACATTGGAACATAATGATTGGAACATAAGAAGACTATCACCTTGAGTTCACTCTACCTTGATAGATATGCTTGGTCAGAAGAACTATTTCCTGACTATAAGGCTCCTAATGATTTGTCCACCATTGTGGTGATTCCATGCTTTAAGGAACCTGATATACGGGGAGCTTTGGATGCTTTAAACGCATGTGAAAGAACAGAAGGTGAAGTTATTATTATTGTTTTAGTTAATGAATCAGAAAACGCTTCCAAAGAAGTTCAAGAATCGAATGAGCAATCTCTAAAACAGATTGAGGCTTATCAAAGCAAGCTCTCCATTCTAGTTTCTTACCAAAAGTTACCTCACAAAAAAGCCGGTGTTGGGTTAGCGAGAAAAATAGGTATGGATGAGGCTGTTCGTATATTTAGAAAAATAGGCACTGATGGAGCTATCGTATGCTATGATGCAGACTGCCGATGTGATAGAAACTTCCTTACTTCTATTGAAGCAACCTACAACGATCACTCAGTTAATTCAGGAATAGTATTTTATGAACATCAGCTTCATGGTGAGCATCACAGAGAAATATTGGAATATGAACTCTACTTACGTTATTATATTGACGCACAGAGATTCACTGGATTCCCCTATGCACATCAGACGCTAGGGTCATGCATTACAGTAAGGACCTCCATGTATGAGAAGGTAGGTGGTATGAATACTAGGAAAGCAGGAGAAGATTTTTACTTTTTAAATAAAACAATTCCTCATGGTGGATTTGTAGAAATTAACTCAACTACTATTCGCCCATCCGATAGAGTATCTGATAGAGTTCCATTTGGAACTGGTAAGGCAATAAACGATATGCTCATCACATCAGAAGAATACTCTGTTTATCACCCTAATACGTTTGAAGACTTAAAAATATTTTTTGGGAAATTGGATTCCTTCTGGACTGAGGATGTATGGAAAATACCACTAACCGTAGCTACTTTTCTTGGAGATGATTGGAAAGAACAAATTCAAAAGGTAAAAGACCAAGTCAATTCCCAAGAGGCATTCAAAAAACGATTTTTCCATTGGTTTGATGCTTTCAAAATTCTGAAATTCGTGCACTTTGCAAGAGATGAATTTTATCCAAATGTAGAGTTAACTGAAGCTCTTGAATGGATACGAGATATGCACTTTCTTCTTCAGGGATCTAATGAGTCCATGCTGGTGCAGATGAGGTACTTGGATAGAAATATTGATTTTAGTAATTAGAACGTTACATAAAATTTAACTAGTTTTAATTTCATAAATAATCAAAATGAAATCGAAGATACTCCTATTAACATTCCTAATTTTGGCAATAGCAGTTCAAGCAGAGAGGACTCTTCCTCAAAAAGAAATGCTGGAGTTCAAAATAGAAACAAATGACTTTTCTGAACTAACCAATATAGATTGGAACGAAATAAGAGTCTTCTTTGAAAAAGCTGATGATGAACAAAAAATAAAATTGACTTTTTATTTTAAGAGTAATTCAAAAGAAATAAATCATGATACCGGAATAAGTAACCTTAACTTTAGCTTAGAAAGCAAAAAATCAGATCTTGAAAATTCAATATCGACATTGAAAAAAACCTTTAAAAGGCTATCCGAACTATAAATTTCTAGTGATTATCTATGCAATTACGTATAGTTAAACCAAATCAAACAAGCTTTTCACACCCATAAAGTGTTTTACGTTGAAACCTTCGGCATGCTCCACACCTATTCTCTGACCGAACTCACGAGTACGCGATTCTAGCATGGTCATAAAGCCTTTAGAACTGATGTATGTTTCTGGCTCATCACTATTGGGATTATGGAACTGAGATTTAAAGGCATTTACAGCCGCCCTCCGTTCCTCCATTACACCTGAAACATCTACCAAAATATCTGGTTTGCTAGCTATGCTCTGAATTGAAAAATACAATTTTTCAGGTCTAGTGGCTTCTTGTGTCTTCCCTTCATAAGACGTCTCTACCGCTTTCAATCCAGAAATGAAGCAAGCAGTTTCTACCAATTCAGCTCCTCTCCCATGATCAGGATGCCTGTCATAGATTGCATTTGTAATAACAATTTTGGGACGAAACCTCCTAATTTGCTCTACAACCTTGAGTTGTGTGGCCTTATCATTTTGAAAAAAACCATCTTCAATTCCTAAATTTTCTCGAATTGAAAGGTTCAATATTTTTCCAGCAGTACTCGCCTCTTTCGCTCGGATTTCTGGAGTACCTCTTGTCCCAAGTTCTCCCTTTGTCAAGTCAAGGATACCTGTTTTAAATCCCATTTTCTGATGAGTTAGTAATGTGCCTCCAAAAGAAATTTCAACGTCATCAGGGTGAGCTACAATAGCAAGTATGTCCAGTTTCATATTTTATTCGATTTCTATCGCAAAGAAACACCACTTATATAAATAAGGTTTTTCCAGCTATCACTTTTCTTAAATTGTGGTATTAAATCAATTAACCTAAAGTAAAAACCCTATGCGAAAACATGACGGATTAATCAGAATCGTCATCCTTGTTCTGCTTTTTGGCATACTACCAAAGCTAAGCAGTGCACAGGATAGCGGACTGAGACCTGTATCGTCAAAGTATGCAATTAAAAACGCGACTATTGTACAGGCTCCAGGAAAGACTATTCAAAACGGTACTATTATCATTGAAAATGGGATAATAAAAGCAGTTGGCAGCAACATCAGTATTCCAGTTGACGCATGGATAGTAGATGCAGATTCCATGTTTGTATATCCAGGCTTTATCTCTGGTATGTCCAACATTGGTGTTGCAGAGCCGAAAGCAGAAGACACTAATGATGATAGAAAGATGACTGGGACACCTACTTACAAAAGAGCTGGAATTACTCCTGGCTCATCAGTAAGAGACATGCTAAGCACAAAGGAAAAGGTTGCTGATTATCGTAAAATCGGCTTTACAGCATCCCACAGTGTACCTCATAATGGAATGATTGCTGGACAGGGCTCACTTGTTCTTCTAGGTGGCTCAACATCAGAGGGCATGCTTGTCAAAGAAAATATTTCAATGTTTAGCCAGCTAAGTGGAGCAAGTGGAGTATATCCAAATACTGTCATCGGTGTAATGGCTAAATACAGAGATCTTTATAGAAAAGCAAACGAGGCAAAAGACTACCAATCTCGTTACAAATCAAATAGCAACGGGATGGAACGGCCTGTATCAGATGCTACTATTGAAGCAATGTT
This sequence comes from Ekhidna sp., assembly GCA_045106975.1. GTDB lineage: Bacteria > Bacteroidota > Bacteroidia > Cytophagales > Cyclobacteriaceae > Ekhidna. The sequence continues at coordinate 8,816 of JBGCFL010000171.1, forward strand.
TCCAGTAGTTTCAAAGCAAATGACGGTTGCTTTCAGAGCAGAGAGCATTATGGATATCATGAGAGTGCTTACTCTAAAAAATGATTTAGGATTTAATCTTATGCTCGGTGAAGTAAAACAAGGATGGGATGCCATTCCATCTATCAAAAATGCTGGATCTTCTGTTTTTCTATCACTTGATTTGCCTGAAATGAAAGAAGAGGATAAGAAAGAGGAGGAAGCTGAAAGTGAGGAAAAAGAAGAAAGTATTGAAGATAAAGAAAAGGCTGCTTTAGAGATGAGACAAAAAGAGATGATAAAAAAATATTATACTCAAGCTTCTTTATTTGCTAGCCAAGGTGTAAAGTTTGGTTTTTCAACACTTGAATCAAAGTCCAAAGACTTTAAATCTACAATGATTAAAGTGATTGAAAACGGACTCTCCGAAGATCAGGCATTAGCTGCGCTGACAACTACTCCTGCGGAGATATTGGGTGTTTCATCTACTATGGGAACGATAGAAAATGGGAAAATGGCCAATCTATTCGTTTCTGACACTGCTTATTTCACTAAGGACTCTAATGTACGTTTTGTCTTTGTAGATGGTGTGAAGTATGAATATGCTGTAAAAAAGAAGAAGAAAAAGAAAAGCTCTGGCGAAGAAGCTGTAGATGCCTCAGGAAGCTGGAACTATTCTACTGAAACTCCACAAGGAAAAGGTAAAGGGGTTATTAAAATCGAAGGAAATCCAGGTGATTATACCGGTACTATATCAGTGAGTTTCAACGGAAGTACTAACGACATTCAAAATATGGTTGTAGATGGTAATAACGTCACCTTCTCATTTACCATCAATATGGGCGAAGAAGTAACTGTTGATATCAGTATGGATATAGATGGTGACTCTTTTGAAGGCACTCTTTCGGTAGCTGCTTTCGGTAGCTTTCCAATGGAAGGATCAAGAGAACCAAAATAATAAGCGTAACGCTTAATCAAAAAATATAAAAATGAAAAAAATACAATTAATCATAACGTTTATCCTTGGTGTTACCATACTGGTAGCTCAAGATAAGGGAAATGTGCTGATCAAAAATGGAACAGTATTGACTGTCACCAACGGCACGCTTAACGAGACAGATGTTCTTGTGAAAGATGGGAAAATTTCAAAAATAGGAAAAGGATTGAGTGCTCCAAGTGGTGCGAAAACCATAGATGCTACTGGACTATACGTAATGCCTGGTATCATCGATGCACACTCTCACTTAGCATTGGACGCTGTGAATGAAGCTACTAGCCCAGTAACCGCAGAGGTTTGGGTTGGTGATGCGCTGAATCCTCTCGATGTTGGTATTTATCAAGCTTTAGCGGGTGGTGTTACCACAGCTCATTCTATGCATGGATCTGCCAATGCAATTGGTGGACAATGTGAAACAGTAAAATTTAGATACGGAGAAGTCAATCCTGACAAAATGAGAATGGCAGGAGCTCCACGTACTATAAAATTTGCCTTAGGAGAGAACCCGACACGAGTACATGGTGAAGGAAATGGTATTCAACCTAGTACACGAATGGGCGTTGAGCATGTAATCAGAAGTTCTTTTTCTCAAGCAAAAGAGTATATGGAAAAGCGTGACTCTTACAATGCTAATAAGGGTAAGAAAGGCTTCAAAGGAAAAGCACCTGCCTATGATCTAAGAATGGAGACTTTAGCTGATATCCTTAAAGGAGACATTATCATCCATTGTCACTCATACAGAGCTGATGAAATCTATATGCTTATGCAGGTATGTAAAGATTTTGGGATTGAAAAATTAGTATTTCAACATGTAAATGAAGGTTTTAAAGTAGCACCTGAGCTTGCAAAATTTGGTGCTATGGCATCTGTATTCTCAGATTGGTGGGCATACAAATTTGAAGTGTATTATAGTACAGCATACAATGCTGCTATTTTAACTAAAAACGGAGTTACTACTTCTATTAATTCAGATTCTGGCGAATTGATCAGACACCTATACCATGAGGCAGGAAAAACTCAGAAGTACGGAGGATTGACAGATGATGAAGCATTATCGCTTATTACTATTAATCCTGCAAAACAACTTGGTATTGATAGCAGAGTTGGTTCTTTGGAAGAAGGAAAAGAGGGAGATGTAGCTATCTTCAAAAATCATCCTCTTTCTATTTATGCAATTCCACAATACACAATAGTAGACGGTGTTGTAAGATTTGATTTGGCTAATGATGCTGATGATCAAAGAATCTATCCGGATGCTGAAGAGAAGATCGATGTGACTCTTTGGGAAAAAGAAGATCATGATAGATGTATGCAGAATACAGAATTTCTATTCACAGGTAAATAATAGCTGACATGAAAAAAATTAAATTAATATTTAGCACACTATTTTTCTTAGCAGCGACAATTGGCTTTAGCCAAATGCCTAAAGGAAGAACAGGAACATTTGCGTTGACAAATGCAACAATAGAAACAGTAACAAATGGGACTATTCAAAAGGGGACATTGATCATCTCTGATGGTATGATTTCTGAAGTAGGAACGAATGTAGCCATACCTTCCGGAGCGGAAACGATTGATTGCACAGGTCTCACCATTTATCCAGGAATGATTGACGGTGGTGCTCAATTAGGTCTAGTTGAAATTTCGGCAGTTGATAGGACTAGAGACAATAACGAGGTTGGAAATATCAATCCTCATATTCAGGCCTTGACTGCTGTGAATCCAAATTCGGCACTTATACCCGTAACAAGGGTAAGTGGAGTCACCTCCACCCTTGCTATGCCAAGTGGTGGACTGTTCTCAGGAACTGCTTCATTGATCAATTTGCATGGATACAACCCTGATCAAATGTTTGCTGGTTTCAAAGGAATAGTGATGAACTTTCCAGCTACTGGAAGAAGAGGAAGGTGGGACAGACGATCCGACGATGATATCAAGAAAGCTGCTGAAAAAGCATTGAAGGAATTGAATGACGTTTGGGGAAAAGCTATTCAATATCATAAGATAGATTCTGCAACGAATGGAAAAGACCAAGCGTACTATCCTGAAATGGAAGCAATGCTTCCTGTGGTTCGTGACGAAATGAAATTGCTCATTAATGTAAATTCAGCCAATGACATTAAGTCCGCTTTGAAATGGATTGAAGAGAAAAAAGCGAATGCTATTTTGTGTGGAGTAATGGAAGGCTGGCGAGTTGCGGAAGAAATTGCTGAAGCTGGAGTTCCTGTTATCACGGGTCCCGTATTAAGTAATCCAACAAGAGCTTATGATCGTTATGATCGACCATATGCAAATGCAGGGATTATGCAAAAGGCGGGTGTGAAAGTAGCTATCAGAACCAATGACACTGAAAATGTAAGAAACCTACCTTACAATGCAGGTTTCGCTGCTGCTTATGGAATGGGTCAAAAGGAGGCCTTAAAAGCTATCACTATAGTGCCTGCAGAAATCTTTGGTGTATCTGATAAATATGGTTCGTTAGAGAAAGGAAAGGTTGCTAATCTGTTTGTTACAGATGGTGATCCTTTTGAAACAAAAACTAATGTAAAGCATGTCTTCATTTCCGGATGGATGATTCCTATGGTAAGTAGACATACTCAACTGTATGATGAATTTTTGGAGAGATCTCCAGGAGTGAAGAAATAGAACGACTTGAATTTGATAAAAAGGTCTGGGGCAACTCAGACCTTTTTTGTTTGTAAGAATTTCAAAGTCCAATGTTCAACCCCGTATATTTGAGATAGAAACTCAACATAAATGAAAAAACACATCTCACTTCTATTACTCCTCCTTTCTCCAACTCTCTTCGCTCAAACTCCATGTAAGAATGGTATGGCCAATGGATACCCTTGCAATCTCATCACATTGCAATCTCACATTCCTGCATCGGAGCTTCAGGGAACCCAAGTCAATGACATCTGGGGTTGGACTGATCCTGACACAGGTAAAGAATATGCTTTAGTAGGGCTTTCAGATGGAGTTACTTTCGTAGACATCTCCACCCCTACTTCACCTTTAGTCATTGGTAAACTAATAGAGACCCATGATCATGGCAGAACAGACGAAATACAGCATGGAGAATCTGCATGGAGAGATATAAAAGTCTATTCTAATCATGCATATGTTGTGAGCGACCTAAATGAAGAACATGGAATGCAAATATTCGACCTTACACAGCTCAGAGACTTTGATGGATCGGAAGTTCAAGAATTTACACAAACAGCACGATATACAGGAATAGGTTCTGCACATAATATGGTCATCAATGAAGAAACTGGATTTGGTTACATCGTAGGTATATCCTCTGGATCAGGCTCATGTATTGGGGGAGGTTTGCATATTTTGGACCTTGAAGAACCTTCTGATCCTAAGTATGTTGCTTGTTTTGATAATGATGGTTATACTCATGATGCGCAGTGTGTAATCTATAATGGAGTAGACGCTAACTACAATGGAATGGAGATTTGTTTCAACTCCAATGAAGACACTTTTACTATCGTTAATACCGAAAACAAGGATGACATAAGCATGATTAGTAGAACTAGCTACAATGATGCTGGATATACGCATCAAGGATGGTTATCTGAAGATCATAGCTACTTCTTTATGAATGACGAGTTTGATGAAGGTAATAATAGATATAATCCAAGAACAATCATTTGGGATGTTCGAGATTTAGCAAATCCTATTCATATTGGTGACTTTTACAACGAAGCGGTATCAATAGATCACAATCTGTATACGCACAAAGGCCTTATATATGAATCTAACTACAGCAGTGGCCTTAGAGTATTAGATTACTCACGTGCAGCCAACTCGCAACTGAGAGAAGTGGCATTCTTTGACACTCAGCCACAATCGGATGTTTTTGCTTATGAGGGATCATGGAGTAATTATCCCTATTTTGAGAGTGGAAACATCATTGTTTCTGATATGGCCAATGGTCTATTCGTTTTGCGCCTGGAGGAGGTGACTGATCCTATAAGTGAGCATCCAATGAATATTTTCGCATGCGGTGGTACTGATCAAACTTTTAGTGTAGAAATCAGTGAGGAGAATTTAACCTACCAATGGCAGTTGCAAAATGGAACTGTCTTTGAAGACTTGATGGAAACGCAAAGTATTAAAGGAACAAATACTAATAGTCTTACCGTTCCATTGGGAAAAAACACAGCTGGAAGTCATTACAGAGTGAAGGTATTCAACGAAAATGGAGAATTTTTCTACAGTTTTCCTGCAATGCTTGACTATTCAAATTCACCAATAGCAGATTTCACCTCAGAGAGAACTGACAATACAATAGCTTTTACAAACCTGAGCCAAAACGCAGATTCCTACTCATGGGATTTTGGTGATGGTCAGATTTCTACTGAAGAGAATCCAACTCATGAATATAGCAATGGAGGTTTTTTTAATGTGACCCTATCTGCATCAAACGAGTGCAGTACTGGAACAGTCTCTATTGAAACCGATATACCATTAGGTATTGAAAACTTAGAAATTACCATATTCCCAAATCCTACTTCTGATATATTAAATATTCAATTGTTAGAAGCTGCAAGTATTCAGATTTATAGCCTTTCAGGGGAACGTGTATATAGTGAGATATTAGAAGAGAAATCAAACAGTATTAATATTGGAAGTATTCCTTCTGGAGTATATCTATTATCAGTAGAAAGCAAAGGCCAAAGAACTACTAGAAAGATCAGTATTAAATAATGCCGAAGAAGAAAAAACACAATATTGGAATAGCACTCGGTGGTGGCGGAGCTAGAGGCTTTGCTCATTTGGGAGCCTTGCAAGCCTTAAGTGAAAAAGGAATAAAACCAGACATCATATCAGGTGTAAGTGCCGGTGCAATAGCAGGCGCCTTTATTGCTGCAGGCAAATCCCCAAAGGATGCTTTTGATATTATCAAAAAATACAAGTTTACCGATCTTACGGCCTTTAACATTCCTAAAACCGGTCTTTTCAGTCATGAAAAGATGCGAATGATTGTGAAAAACAATATTAAAGTAGATAACATTGAGGATTTAGATACTCCTTTAATGATTGGAGCCACAGACATGCTAGCAGGAAAAATTGAATATTTTTCTACTGGATTTCTGGCTGATAGAGTTGAGGCATCAGCCGCAATACCTGCTCTTTACAGCCCTGTGGAAATTGACGGAAAGCTATACTCTGATGGAGGTATTTTTGATAATGTCCCTATTCGACCATTAAAAGGTAAAGCAGAAAAAATTATCGCTATTAGTATAAGTCCTATTCAGGAAATTCAAGAATTAAAAAGCATGGTGCAAGTTGCTACCCGAATGTTTCAACTAGCTGTGAACCAAGGAACTGATGAACTAAAAAAGCAATGCGACATATTCATTGAACCAGTAGATCTCTGCAACTACGATGTAATGGATACAAAGCACGCAAAAACCATTTTTGAAATCGGCTATGAGCATACTAAAGCAATGGACATTAATCTTTAATATGTACTTAATATGTACTTTAGAGTAATAAAAATACTATGAACAAATTTCTGATAATGCTTACACTAATAGCCTTTACTGGCTGCAGTATTGAGGACACTGAACAAAAAAGAGAAGAGACTATTCAAAAGTTCAACGAAAAGAAAGAGCAGATAGATATTGAAATAGAAAAATTAAAAGAAACAGCTAAAGGCGCAACTGAAGATGCTAAACAGGATGTAACAAAAGCTTTAGAAGATCTTAAGAACCAAAAAAAGGAGATTACCAATGAAGCTGAGAAACTAAAAAGAGCTTCTAAGAAAGAGTTAGAAAAAGCACTTGAAAAAGCAAAGAAGGAATATAAGGATTGGATAAAATGAAAAAGGTCTGAATAATATCCAGACCTTTTTCATTTTTAATTATTTCAGTTATCTCAAGAACAGTAGCTCTCTGTATTTAGCCAAAGGCCAGTCTTCATCGTCTACCAATAACTCAAGTTTATCAACCGCATATCTTAAATCATCAAAGTATTTTCCTTTTACATTGTCACCGTATTCAATGGCTTTTTCTCTAGTATCTTCAATAAGGTTGATTCGCTTTCTTTCTTCGGTCATTTCATGCGACAATTTTCTTACTTGATTGATATGAGTTGAAACTTCCTCTATTGTTTTCTTTATTTCAGTCGCATCTAATCCCAGATCCATCAATCCTTTCGCATTTTGGATCAATTTTGATTGGTATTTAGTTGCTGTAGGAATTATCATATTACCTGCAATGTCACCCATCATTCTAGATTCAAT
>JBGCFL010000172.1:0-8886 GCA_045106975.1 Ekhidna sp.
GATCGGTCTTTGCCTGATGTACTGGTAGAAGATACACTCAAGCTGAAGAAAAAGGGATACATCAAACTAAAAATAGAGCCAATAGGGAAGGTCTATTTGGCGTCTTATGGAAATAATCTGGATGTCTCTATTCCCATGAAAGTGAGTGCGGAGTTGGAAAAGAAAGTGTTGGGAATGAAAGTGAACAAACCCATTTCACTCAAAGTGAGAGTAGATATGAACACCCAGCTTTCTATAGACGAAGACTGGAACATGAATGCCAATTGCAGAATTCAAAAAATACACTGGATAGAGTCGCCTGTCATTGAAGTGCTTGGGATCAAGGTGAACTTGGAAAAAAAGATAGATAAGAAGCTAAAAGAAAAATCATCAGAGATTGAAAATACGGTATGCAAGGCACTTCAGGGATTGGTGCCTTTGCGCGAACAAGTAGCTAAAATCTGGAACCTGATTGACAACACTCACAGGGTAGGGAAAAAGCCTATCGACATTTGGCTGACAAGTAATGCGAGCGTTTTTTCTGGTCATTTTACGGAAGATGTCAAAGACACTCTCAGGGTCATTATTCATACCGAATCCGACCTTTACATAACTCCCGTGACTGGGCTGACGCATGAGGCAAAACCAATGCCCAAAAACTCTTTTGCGAAGCTGGACTCAGAAAACGAGTTGGACATCAATGTGGATATTTTTCTTCCTTATGCCCAAGTCAATGAATTGCTTAAAGCAAAATTGGACAACACGGAGTTGTCTTATGAAGGTGCTTCCATTTCTCTCACCAACTTTGAAACTAACACGGCACATCATAAACTGCACCTAAAGTTTGATATAGAAGGATATCTGGAAGCATCCATTGATGCTTACGCCTATCCTACGCTAAGCACTGATAAAAGATTGGTAATAGACAGCATTGAGTATGATATCACTAGCGAGAGTAGCTTGGTAAACTTTGCTGAGTGGGCGGCTAGAGACCAGCTCACAGAATTTTTGAAGTCCAATGCCAGTATTCCTTTGGCACATATCCTGGATTCGCTGGATAGCAAAATAGTGGGAGCCCTCAACAAGTCTAAAGTAGGAGGCAAAGTTGGTTTAGAAATAGAGTTCACCGAATTGAGTTCCGACACACTCATATTTGCTGATGAAGGCCTTCAGTGGTTTTTTGATGTAAAAGGAAATGCACATACTTACCTCACGGAGCAGCTGGTGCAGTAAGCTCTACAATGCGTTTGATAGTTTCTTGTAAATTTTCTAACTCCTTGTCTTCACTCGATATCATGTATCGCAATAGTGTAATTCGATTCATGACCATGTTTATAAACTCCATTTCTACATCGGCTGGTGGATTCCCATTGTTTAGTGCTATGAAGTTGAAGTTTTTTGTCATGTAAGGGAGCATGTCTCGAAAGAAATAATTGATCGCTTGTGTTTCTTCTTCTTTGTAGTCTTTGACACGTTCGGACCAAGATACAATGAGCCGTCTAAGCTCTTCATCTTGGATAACTCGCAAGTTAGAGGTACTTAGCAAGGACTGGATACTACTCTGAGATGGATCAAATGAATACGTAATGAAGGATGGGGAAATGAAGCGACTGATGGAGTCTATATTTGGTTGACTAGAGGTATACTGCCTGAGTATCATTTCCGAATATTGTAATGCTTCTCTATTTACCTCTGTCACTTTTTGAAGCTGAGTCATGTTATCTGCAAATTCCTTGTGTATTGACTCCTTGTAGGTTGCTTCCAACTCCCTATGGTCGCGCTCTTCTTTCCAATCTTCTATCATATATGCACCCCATATTCCTAGGGTAATAGCGATTATTTCCAACAGATACTCCGGCCATTTTTCTTTAAGGGTGGTAAAGATGCGTTTCATGGACTTTCAAGTTGGCTGTTTATCAGTTGTAGGATTTCCTCGATTTTGTTCAAATGGCTTTGATATTCCATTTTGATATGATTGCTAGTCGTTTTTTGGAGTATCAAGGGCACTCTCAACTCACGATCTTTGACAAATCTAATGATGTGTTCGTCTGATATTTGAAGGTTCCCTTTCCGATCAAAAACCAAATCTTCTTCAGTATCAGTGTTATAGCAAACTCTTGCAAAAATTGGACGAATGTCTTCTTCTACTACTTGGAGATAATAGGACCTATTCTCTTCATTCTTGGTATAGTCAAGGTACAAATGCTGAAGTTTGAGATACAAAGATTCATTTAGTAAACCCAACTTATCCGAAACTTGATATTGCTCATATGCAGTTTGATCAAAATCTAACTCTTCACTTTCTAATATCGTGAATGTTGCAAATTTCAGTTTGGCAATGTTTTTTTCTTGTCCTTTAAGGATGATCATATATGCTGAATCTCTACGGACTATCTGATCTATTCCTTGTTGGAGTGACTTCTGATCTTCCATTAGATTACTCTTTATCTGAACAACCATTTTTTGCTCTTCCATTTTTTCTTTCCGCCCTTCATTCCAAGCCTCCACAGCGAAAGCACCATAAATACCAATGATGAGCACCAATATTTCCAGTAGATATTCAGGCCATTTTTCGGAGAGGGTGCTTAGGATTCTTTTCATTTTACACGCTCCAAATTTGCATCGATAATTTTCAATGTCTCAATAAAAAATTTCTGTAGTTCATACTCGCTAAGGTTCGCAAACTCACTATTCACTTTATGCTGCCAGACGTGATTTTCAAACTGAAGTAGATCTACTTCTGGGGTTTTTACTTTGAATGGTGATTCTGATAATCTTTTTGATTTATAATCATCAGACCAGCTACTTAAATCCATGTACTGATCAGCGTTAGCAAGTGCGAAGTGCTTGGTGAGATAAGGTAGTACTTGATGCAAGTAAAAGCCACTCCGGATCTCGTAATCTTCCTCTAGATTATCTAGCAATCCAGAAATTTTTGTTAGCCTATTTCGCAGTTCTGAATCTTTAAGAATCGACAATTTACCAGAACCTATGACTTCATCTATTAGACCTGTTTGTGCATCGAAAGTACCATACCAATACATGGCGTATAAAAGACTATCAAAGTAAACCTGATTGGCGAAAGGATTCTTTTTTCGGATCTGCTCAATTACCAAAATGGTCGATTTGACTTCCGCAGCATTTAGGGCAATGTTTCGATTGACATCAACTAAGTTGACTTCAAATTCTTGTTTCAATCCTAAAAGGATGGTTGATTCCTCTCCTTGTCGGTCTCGGTCTTCTTTCCAGCTGTTGAGTATGAATGCCCCAAGAATGCCGGCTGTGATGACGATCAACTCAATGGTGTACTTGTACCAATCCGCTTGGAGGTGGTTGAGTATTTTTTTCATTCTAGTTCCTTGTTAATAAGATTGATCAGTTCTTGATTCTTTTCTATAGCTCTCTCTCTGAGCTGAATATCTACTAACCTTTGTGAGCGATTGAAAGTTAAAAAGCTTCTGAATATTCTCGAGTCGACCATCTCCTGATAATCAAAAGGTTTTGCGCTATGTTGATCTACGGTATTGAAATTGCTAGGTTCCCTGTAAACAAGCTCTATCCAGTGTGGGAAGATCACAGCCCAATTGCCCTCTGTCAATCTCGTATTCTCAAGTATTTCCGGATAAGAAATTTCATATAAATCAATTATGGATTCTTGTAGTTCTTTTGATTTAACAATATCTACACCATGATCAATAAGGGCTACATATCCTGAAGACTTCCATCTCGTAGTTTCCCAATAGGTTGCAAAGCGTAAATGCTTATTTAGGGATTCGTCATAAACTTTGGTAACAGTTATATTGTTTAAAATGATGTCAATGGAATTAATCACTTCTCTAGTTATCCCAATGTCTTTTTTAAATTGTGACGTGTTAGACTCCAGGTTTTCTCTTACATCCACAAGAATTTCACGACCCTTTTCAACGCTCTTCCTGTCTTCATTCCAATTGTTAAGTGTGTAAGCTCCAAGTATACCTATGGTAATCACCAAGATCTCTAATAGATATTCTGGCCATTTTTGGGAGAGGGTGGTGAGGATGCGTTTCATGATTTCCTGTGCGTCATTCCGGTTTTCGTAGCACAGCGAAGAAATACCGGAATCTTTCGATTAGTTATGAAATGTAAAATAAACAGATTCCGGTATTGCTCGTACCTCCCAAATCGGAATGACGTTATGATTTGTGACTTTGTCAATTGCTTTGAAGCTGAAATCGAATCTGATCTTGAAGTTGTGTATTCGTGGCGATCAATTCTTCATACATTTTAAACTCAACTTTAGATTGGACGTTTCGGAGTACTATGTGAATTTCCATCTTTTCATCACGAAGAAACTTTTCTTCATCAATTAAAACAGGCGAACGGGTATCATCTTCATACATATTTCGAATCTCAAATGCATCTATCTGTCTAATGGACTGACTATACTCTTCAAAAACATGAGGTTCTAAAAAGTCCCTGATGTATTGATTGGATAAAGATTCTCTCTTCATTAGATCTTCTGACAATTCATAGTATTGTTGCAATACGAGACTAATTTCACCTGGTAAAAGTTCTAAATTTCCCGAATTAAGCAAGGCATCAATTCCACTTCTATGATCGTTGAAATTTCTTTCAACGGCTAAAAATCCAGAATTGGTTGTGACAAATTTCATATCAAGAGATTGTCTTTTATAACCGTTAATCATTCTATTGGTCAGAGTGATAATACTCTTGCTTTGCTTCAGCAGTGAGTCGAGTTGCTTCTGATCTTCTTGCAGGTTTGCATGGACATGCTTTAAATATACAATTTGCTGGTTGCTATCTTTTCTGTTCTCATTCCAGTTATTCAAAGCAAATGCTCCAAGTATACCCACGGTGATAACAATTATTTCTAGAAGATATTCAGGCCATTTTTCGGAGAGGGTGGTGAGGATACGTTTCATATCCTAAGCGATTTTTTCAAGTGCACCCACCAAATAGTCAATGTCTTTCTTGGTAATGTAAATGGACATAGAAATTCGAAGGGCGTTTAATCCAAAGGTGGACATAGGTCGGCAATCAATACCATATTCATCAAACAACTGTTCCTTCACTTCGCCAACTTCCTTACCCACTACCTCCACACTTTGAATAGCGGCAGAAAGGTCATTATTTGCTGGGGCTTTTAGTTTGAACTTAGAGTTGTCTTCCAGTTTTGATCGAAGATAACTTTTTAGTTCATAGCTACGATTATGGATTTTTTTCATCCCTATTTCATTGATGAAGTCTACCGCACTACCAAGTGCCAATACTTCTGGCAAACTTCGAGTATTGTAAGTTTCCAGTCGTCGAATGGTTTCGTCAGTATGGCCTCTTGCCACCATCAGTGGCTTTAAATAATGCTGACTTTCTTTTCTAGCATAAAACACACCCACTTCTTTCGGTGCGAATAGCCATTTATGTGCGCTCGCTGTATAAAAATCACATCCCATTTCTGATAAGTTGCAATTCACCATTCCAGCTCCTTGTGCTCCATCTACTGCCACCAATATGTCGTTTTTGTGAGCTAGTTCAGCAACTTCCTTGACTGGAAGAATCATACCATTCGTATTCACTACATGACACATGGAAATGATCTTGGTCTTCTTGGTGATGGCCTTTCTGTAAACTTTCACCACTTCATCTTTTGATTTTGGAATCAATGGTAGCTCAGGACGGATTAGTTTCACTCCCTTGCTTTCCTGCCAATACTCCCAAGGAATGAGTCCGCTTGCATGCTCATGATTCCCTAAGATCACCTCATCTCCCGGTTGCAGATCAAAGCTTCTCGCAATGAGATTCATCCCCTCACTAGTGTTGTGATTGATAGCAATCTCCTCTTCAGAGACAGAAAAGAGGTCTGCTATTTTTTTTCTAACTCCTTCCTTTTCTTCTGCCCATCCACCCCACATATATTTGGAGGGAAATTTTTCCAGCGTTTCCATAAAATGGTTAGTCGCTTCTCTCACTACTCTAGGCGAAGACCCTAGCGAGGCGTGATTAAAATAGGTCAGTCCTTCATCGAATTCGAACTGATCTTTGATGGATTCCCAATAGGATTCATCGTCTGAAAAATTGATTCGATTGGGAATTGATGGGGGAATGTGCTTGAAAAACGCTTGAAGTGGTAAGGCACCTACTCCTGCAATACCTGCTATTGATGACTTTAGAAATTTTCTTCGATTTTTCATGATGCTTTGTTGCTTAAAGATCTATTGTCTTGTTTTCGCAGAGAGAGATGAGAATGCATTCATTTTTTTGCTAATTCTTCATCAATGAGTGAAAGTATTGCTTGGATTCTACTTCTTAACGCTTGACCTTGAATATTGGCTACTTGACTCCAAGTGACAACACAAGCTGAGAACCCTTCTAGTTCTCTACTCGAAAGTATGCTTGGGAGATCCAAGGTGTTTTTTGAGGGTCCAACTTTTCTCTTTATGTTCACCGATTGATCCAGTGCTTCTATTGGGGTGTATCCATCTTTCCAAAGTTGGTGAGTAAAATCTCTGGTTATACCTAATTTGATGCCCATCTCAGTACCAACTTCAGACCTTACTTTTTGCCATTCACGTTCTATTTCTTGTAGTTGATAAACCTCAGTTGTCCAATTGGATAGCATCATTCTGAGACTGTCATTTTGCAATAGTCTGAGATTACCAGAAGCAATGAGGTCGTTTTGAATAGGATCAAATGTGGGATCTCTGGAAATCGAGAATAGAAACATCATCAAACTATCTCTATGAGCTATGCTAGGGGAGTCTATGTATCGAAAGATATTATGTGCAGCTTCCAGCATTTGATTACGCATGTTCGTTTTTTGATCTAGCTGGTCAAGGTTAGACTGATATTCTGCTTTGAGTTCAGTTAGGACCTGCTGTTCTTTTTGGCGATCTTTTCTCTCTTCATTCCAGTTATCCATAGCAAAAGCTCCATAAATACCGATGATCAGTACTAGAATCTCTAGCAGATATTCAGGCCATTTTTCTTTGAGGGTGGTTAGGATTCGTTTCATTCTAACTCTTCATTTATTAAGAAAATGATTCGTTCAATTCGCTCTTTTAATTCGTCTCCCTGAATTACCGATGCTTGACTTGCCAATATGGCCATGGAGATGATTCCTTCTAGGTGAAAATCATTTAAAATTACACTTTTATCAACTCTTCTTTTAGATCTACTTAAGAAAAGGTTGCTTGTCGATCTCTGCCCGAGAATCCATTGTTTATTAAAGGTGTCATCCTCCCAGAAAACGCTTTTGACATCTCGTCCAATTCCCAACTCGTTTTTTCGATTTTCAAAGGCACTGTAGTTGAGTCTTGACCACATTAATTGCACCTCTCTAAGTGCTACTATGTCCGAACTCCAGTTGGATAGTAGGCGGTTCAGCTCTGGATTTTCAATCAAATTGATTTTTCCTGAACCACTTAGGTCATTGGTAATCGGATCAAAAGTAGGGTCTACTCCAACAATGGATAAGTTATTAATAATGCTATCTATATGCGCAGACTCAGGATGGTCATAGGCCTGCAAGAGACTTTGCCCGGCGTTTACAATCGTGACATGGAGTGCGATCTTCTGATTGAGCTGATCTAAGTTGGCTTGATAGTCTAAAAGAAGCTGCCGATAGAGTTTTTCTTCAACAATCTCTTCTTTTCTATTTTCATTCCAATTATTAAGTGCAAAAGCTCCGAGTATACCAATGGTAATCACTAGAATTTCCAGTAGATACTCAGGCCATTTTTCGGAGAGTGTGGTTAGGATGCGTTTCATCAATTTTAAATATAGCGAATGTCAGTCCTACTCGCCATTCATGTAAGTGAGTTAAATTTATTTCTCGCTTTTTGCCTACCTTTCTATTCACATTAATATCAATCTAACTATGCTAAGAAAGTCGATTATTTATCCATTAATCATGGCAATGGCATTCTCTGCCATCATCGTTAATGCTCAGAAAAAGAAGGAAAAGGAAGAAGAAGAGAAAAAGCCAGCGCTTTATGAAGCCGCTTGGAACAGTCTATCCTTCAGATCCATTGGGCCTGCTTTCACTTCTGGACGAATAGCGGATTTTGCCGTGAATCCAGACAATCCAAGTGAGTTTTATGTGGCTACCGCTGCGGGGGGCGTGTGGAAAACCACGAACCGTGGACTCAGTTTCGACCCCATCTTCGACGATCAAGGTTCTTACTCCATCGGAGTAGTAGAGATGGATCCTAACAATCACAATGTGATCTGGGTAGGTACTGGGGAAAACAATAATCAGCGAAGTGTTGATTACGGTGATGGCGTCTATAAAAGTATGGATGGCGGACAAAGCTGGAAAAACATGGGACTTATGATGTCGGAGCATATTGGCATGATAGCTATTGACCCGAATAATTCGGATATAGTATATGTGGCTGCTACTGGTCCACTATGGAGTGCAGGTGGCGATCGAGGACTATACAAAACCACTAACGGTGGAAATGATTGGCAGAAAATTTTGAACATCAGTGAGCATACAGGTATTCATGAGGTGCATATAGATCCGAGAAATTCTGACGTGGTATATGCTGTAGCTCACCAAAGAAGACGTCATGTATTTACCTACATCAGTGGAGGGCCAGAGTCAGCAGTGTACAAGTCTACTGATGCAGGCAAGAATTTCAGAAAAGTTTCAAAAGGGTTTCCTGGAGGTGATTTAGGAAGAATAGGACTAGACATTTCTCCTGCTAATCCCGATGTAGTTTACGCTGTAGTTGAAGCACAAAAGGATAAAGGAGGTTTTTACAAATCCACTGACCTTGGAGAATCTTGGGTGAAACAAAGCAAGTATGTATCAAGTGGCAACTATTATCAAGAAGTGATTGCCGATCCTGTGGATGAAAATTTGGTCTATGTGATGAACACCTTTGCAGGTGTTTCTGAAGATGGAGG
>JBGCFL010000173.1:0-3650 GCA_045106975.1 Ekhidna sp.
AATTCGCCAGCATCTTTCTTATCATCGTTGAAGTCTTCATCGTTCAATTTTCTATTTTCATAGCCTATCAATCTATAAGCTTGAACAACACCAGGATTGAACTCTACTTGAATTTTTACATCCTTAGCTATAGTAAACATGGTGCCTCCAAACTCATTCACTAAGACTTTTTTAGCCTCTTTCATATTGTCGATGTAGGCATAGTTACCATTTCCTTTATCGGCAATTTTTTCCATTTTGGAGTCTTTATAATTTCCCATTCCAAAACCTAGAACAGTAAGAAACACACCATCTTTTCTTTTATCCTCAATCAATCGTTCCATCTCAGCATTACTTGACGCACCTACATTGAAGTCTCCATCAGTCGCTAAAACCACACGATTATTTCCACCTTCTATGAACTGCTCTTTGGCAATCTTATATGCCAAATTGATTCCTGCTCCACCTGCTGTAGATCCGCCAGCTTGGAGGTTGTCCAAAGCCTCCATGATTGTCTTTTTGTCATTTCCATCTGTTGGCTCTAGAACCAAACCTGCTGCTCCGGCATAGACTACAATAGATACTTTGTCTTGAGGTCTTAGCTCATTAGCTAACATTTTGAAAGCAGATTTTAGCAATGGTAATTTATTGGGGGCACTCATCGAGCCAGACACATCTAGAAGAAAAACAATATTGGATGCTGGTAAATTATCCATTTCAATTTTCTCTCCTTGTAGCCCTACTTGAACAATCAAATGATCAGAATTCCAAGGAGCTCGAGCTAATTCGGTGTTGATAGAAAATGGGTCTTTACCAGTTGGTTTTTTATAATCATAAGAGAAGTAATTAATCATTTCTTCTATTCTTACGGCATCCTTCGGTGGCAATGATCCATTTTGAATGAAACGTCTCATATTGCTATATGAAGCAGCATCTACATCTATGGAAAAGGTGGAAAGTGGTTTGTCTGTTACTTTTCTAAAGCCGTTTTCACCTATGGTTTCATACTCTTCTGTGTTGTGAGATACTCCCTGGTCAAAAGAAATACTAGGAGTATATGACATACTTCTTTTCTGAGCTCCAGCAACTCTGCCAAGTGACTGATCAGCGACTGAATAACCAAAGACTCTTTTGTTACTCACTACTTCTTCAAGGGCAATCTCTTCTTCCTCCAATTCTACTCTTTCCCATTTCATGATTATATCTAAAACAATTTTTTCTCCAATCCTCTTCTCTGTGGTTTGATATCCACCCATAGAGAATATTAGAATAGCGCTATTATCTGAAATTTCTAGAGAATAGATCCCATTTTTACCCGAATGTGTGCCTTTCATAGTGCCTTTAATCATGACACTTACGCCTGAAATGGCATTACCAGACTGATCGTAGATTGTTCCGCTAATGGTTCTAGCGTAAGATTGAGATGCCCAAAAAATGGATAGAATAATAAGTAGCTTTTTCATTTCAATAACTTTTGATTTGCCATTGAGATGCAGGGCTATTTAAAATTCCACAAAAAAAAGTTTTTTTAGTTTGAAGAGGGCCTGCTTTCAGCTGTGAAGGAATGAAGGTGGACTCAAAAAAGCGATTCGATATTTATTTGACCCAAGCTTCAATACTAAGAGATCCATCATCATAATAGATTTCAAAATTGAATGGTTGTAGCACGTTACCATCTTCAATGGATCGTACTTCAAGCATACTGGCAATCTCATTAGGTAAAGGTCTTACCAAAGGGTGCTGTGTGATGAACATCTTGTAAATTTTGCTCGATTTGAATTCACGATAGTCATATTTAGAAGGGATGCTTACAATACCTTTTATTTCCTCGAAAGAAGCGCCAACGAAACATTTAATGGAGTCTCTATCCTCAAATTCATTGGGGTAATAGACGATGGTTAGTGCGCCTTGGAGTTTGTTAGAATTCACTGCTTCCTTGGTTGCCATCATAAGCGAATCCAAAACCCGAGAATTGTGCTTACCCACAAACTCTTGACCTATAACAGTTCGTTCTTTACCCTCAAATTCATAGATTTCTATTTCATCGAATCCACCTAAAGAATAGTAAGTTGCCCCGGATATAATGATCAAACACAGGATGATTATTGAAAGATAAATTCGCTTTGCTCTCTTCATTGGTCAAAGATAGATGTAATATTTATCCTGTTTTGTCAAGTTTTTAATAGATTCTGAAACAAGTTCAGAATGATGCTTCGAGTGAATATATTAGACTCTTAATTAGTCCTGTTCAACTAAACAGCTTTAGCTACTTCTTTGTATTGCATTTTATGAAGCTGTGCGTAAAATCCGTCTTTCTGTAGTAGAGAATCATGATTACCCTCTTCTACTATTTCTCCTTTATCAAGTACCAAAATTTTCTTTGCATTCTGAATAGTCGAAAGGCGGTGAGCAATCACAATAGAAGTACGTCCTTGCATTAGTTTTTGGATGGCATTTTGAATCAGTTCTTCTGTTTCGGTATCAACACTTGAGGTGGCTTCATCCAAGACAATTATTTTTGGGTCATATACCATTGCACGAACAAAAGAGATGAGCTGGCGCTGACCTACTGATAAAGTTGCTCCGCGCTCCATTACATTATAATCTAGGCCTCCAGGTAATTTTTCAATAAAATCTAACGCCCCTACCATCTTGGCAGCTTCCATTACTTTCTCTCTACGAATTGAATCATTACGTAGTGTAATGTTATTGTAGATGGAGTCAGAGAATAAAAAGACATCCTGTAAAACAACAGCAATGTGTTTTCTTAAATTGGCTAAATCATATTTTCGTGCATCTATACGATCAACTAAAATTGACCCTTTATTGATTTCATAGAACCTACTCAATAGATTGATGACTGATGTTTTACCAGCTCCTGTAGCTCCTACCAAAGCTATCATTTCTCCTTTTTTTACTTCAAAAGAAATATCTCTCAATACCCAGTCATCATCATTGTAGGCAAACCATACTTTGTCAAACTGTACATTCCCTTCAACAGTATCAGAAACATGATTTCCATTATCAGGAATATGTTCGGTGGAGTCTAGCAAGTCTAGAATTCTATTGGAAGAGACAATTCCCATCTGAAGCGTATTAAATCGATCAGCAATCATTCTGATTGGTCTGAAAAACATTTGAAGATATAAGATGAAGGCTATCATCATCCCAAACTCCATATTACCCTGCACCAACTGACCACCTCCGTACCAAACAATGAGACCAATACCTGCCGCTTGAATCACTTCTGCCACAGGAAAATAAATGGCGTAATAGAGTACTGAGTTGATATTTGCTTTTCGATGTTCTTTATTAATTTCTTTGAATTTTTCTAACTCTCTCTTTTCAGAATTAAATATTTGAACAATATTCATCCCTGTGATGTGTTCTTGCACGAAGGAATTGAGATTGGAAACTGCTGCTCGCACATCATTAAAGGCAACCTTTATCTTCTCTTTGAA
Source organism: Ekhidna sp. (assembly GCA_045106975.1). GTDB lineage: Bacteria > Bacteroidota > Bacteroidia > Cytophagales > Cyclobacteriaceae > Ekhidna. The sequence goes on from JBGCFL010000173.1 coordinate 3,441, forward strand.
AATATAGGTAGCAAAAAGTAGAATAGGTAAAAGAGAAAGGCTGACCAATGTCAGTTGCCAATCTAGCCAAAGCATCCATCCCAAAATCACTAACAGTTGTAATACGTCCGCAATAATTCCTGCAATACCAGTGCTGAAAACTTCCGCCAGTGTCTCAATATCAGAAACATTTCGAGTCACCAATCTACCGATAGGTGTTTTATCAAAAAA
>JBGCFL010000174.1:0-2522 GCA_045106975.1 Ekhidna sp.
GTATGCTCGTTCCCATGCCGCTTCAATGAAGTCAATGGTAGATGAGATATCTCCTGTGATTTTGACAATGGCAGAACGATTGGTCTGACTTGGTCTGAACATCAGGGAAGTAATGGGATCGTACAATGATTGCTGATGAAAATCCTTTACAACTCCTACGACTCTGGCTGGGGGTATCGAATCATTTCTATTCATCCGAATTTTCTTGCCAATTGGATTTGTCCATTTCATTCTTCGAACCATCGCTTCGTTTACCATTACGGCCTGAGAAGAATCAGAAGGATAGTCGAATGAAAAATTCCTTCCTTCCACCACCTCAATTCCTAATGTTGAAAAGAAATCATAATCAACACGATAATTATCTAATCCTCGATCGTCCATAGGCCCTTCTTCGGTTTCTACTGAGAATATGTTTTTAGGATAACCATTTCCGGGAGTTGAGCTCGAAGATGCGGCTCCAGCTACATTGGCATTTTGAAGCAATTCGTTTTTAAACACATTCCATTTTTCTGAATCTGCCGTACTTCTAAAATCGATTTGCATCATCTGTTCTTTGTCAAAACCTAAATCTTTGTTTCTGACAAATTGCATTTGAGCGTAAATAACCAACGTACCAATGAGCATGAAGATGGAAATGGAAAATTGTAGTGTTACTAAAACCTTCCTCAATAATTTACTTCCAGACTTTGTTCCGCCCCCTTTAAGCACCGCTGCTGGCTGAAAAGAGGATAGAAAGAAAGCAGGATAGCAACCACCCATAAACCCTGTGACAAACACGATTCCGATGACCGCCGTTATCACATTGGTATCGAGCAGTGCTGTAATAGTCAAATTAGTGCCCACTATGTTGTTTATTGCAGGGACTACCACTAACATGACCAGAATACTTAAGATTAAGGATATCAGTGTAATTAGCATTGACTCAGTCAAAAACTGACCTATTAAACCACCTCTATGGGCTCCCATTACTTTTCTTACGCCCACTTCCATAGATCGTTTGGTAGATCGTGCGGTGGCTAAGTTCATATAGTTGATACTAGCAATGATGATGAGAAAAATGGCTATTGCAGTGAATATTTGAACATATTGGATATTGCCAACAGGCACAGGTTCATTTTCAAAATCTGAGGTCAAATGGATGCTTTTTAGTGGGATTGGAACCATTCTAACTTTGAGGTTAAGAGGATCAAAGATTGGAGCTATGTATCTGGCTACAGTCGAATCAAGTTTTACTTGTAAGGCTTCTTTCGTCACCCCTTCGTTCACTAAAACATATGAAAAGACACCCCACTGTCCCCAGCTTATGTCTCCATCTGGATAGATGGTCTTCCATGTTATCAATGCTTCAGCAATAAGATGTGAAGCACTAGGCATGTCTTTATAGACGCCAGTAACCTGCAAAGACAATTCCCTATTTCCACTGCTATTGATTGTTTGACCAATTGGATTTTCATCTTTGAAGATCTTCTTTGCCATGGACTGATTGATCACTATTGAATTAGGAGACTCTAATGCCGTTTCGGGATTTCCAGCTATAAATTCATAATCGAATAGTTCAAAAATAGTAGAGTCTGCGGCATAGACATTGTCTTGAAAGTAATCGACTTGATTGAATTCAAACTGCATTCCGCTCTGACGAGATAGCCCTTGCATTCGGGCAGCCTGTTCTACCTCTGGATTTTCATTTTTAATCGTAAATGCAGCCCTTGGAGTCATTTGTGCCCACTTAAATGAATTATCAGGCTCGGTAAATTCTGTAGAAAGACGATAGATCCGATCCCCCTTGGTATGCTGCTGATCGAAACTCGTTTCGTGAAAAATATATAGTAAGATTATTAAGCTAGAGGCTATACCTATGGTAAGCCCGATGATATTGAGAGCAGTGTAACCAGGTTGTCTCTGAAGGTTCCGAAAAGCTACTTTGATATAATTTTTAAGCATAGGAATTTTAGTTTTATATATTATTGCTTAGGTCTGAGATTCTCAATAACCTGGGCATCCACCCAATAAGGTTTTCCTACCCAATTCTTACTTCCATCTTCTTTGATTTCCCACTTCCCTCGAGTGAAAAATAAGTATTTCCCATCGTCTGAAATACGTGCTCCACTTTCACTTAATGCCGTGTTTATCTTATCTCCCAAGTTCATTGCAGGCATCCAGAAACCATCTTCCGCTCGAAAACTAATGTAGACATCAGATCCACCAAACCCGTCTTCTCTCCTGACATCCCATATCAAATAAGATTCATCTGGAGCAATGTGCGGATGAGCAATCCATGTTCCGGTATTGATTTCTTTACCCAACTTTTGCCGTGGTTCATATTCCCCGTTTATGCGACGGGAATAACTGATAGCTCCAACTGTATCAGGTTTCCCAGACTCATCAAATTCTATCTCATCAAAGTAAGAAGTTCCATTATCTGAAAATGATATACCCATAATATGCTTATCCGAAAAAGGGGCTCCAAGACTTTTATATTCCGACCAACCAGTGTCGGTCAGAATTCTGTATTTATTTCCTCG
>JBGCFL010000175.1:0-20142 GCA_045106975.1 Ekhidna sp.
TCAGACTTCTATCAATCGCTTCATCTTCCTCCTGTATTTCCACCGCGCTAGTCATAATCTTGGTGAAAGTAAGATCAAACCAAAATGTGGTACCCTTGCCCTCTTGGCTTTCTACAAAAATTTCAGAGCCAACCAAATTCAAGATTCTCTTAATAATAGCCAAACCAAGGCCAGTTCCGCCATACTCTCTCGTAGTAGATGAACCTGCCTGAGTAAATCTTTCAAAAATCAACTTCTGTTTGTTTTTCGGGATACCTATACCTGAGTCGGAAACCTCACAACGCAACTTCTGCTTATGATCATCTTCATGCAGTAATGATGCTCTTACCTTAACAAATCCATTTGAAGTAAACTTCAGTGAGTTATTGATTAAATTATTTAGCACCTGATAGATACGTGTCGTATCTGCCATAACATGCGGGTGAATATTCTCGTCAAAGTCCAGTATCAAGTTTAATCCTTTGTCCTTCGCAATGGCTGTATGTGTTTTGATCAGCTTGGTAGTTAGTTCTTTCAGATTGGTCTCGGCAAATTCAAACTCAATAAGGCCAGATTCCAACTTGTTGTAATCCAGGATGTCGTTAATCAGGGCTGTGAGGTGCTCTGCGGAAAACTGTAAAGACTCCAGACTCTCTACTTGATCCTTACTGGGATCTTCATTGATTAAAAAATGTGAGATACCGACTACTGCATTTAAAGGTGTCCTTATCTCATGCGAGATAGTACTTAAGAAATCTGTTTTCGCCCTAGAGGCTGCTTCTGCTGCATCTTTTGCTTTTTTCAAAGAGTAAGCAAAGCGAAAAGACAAAATCAATGATTGGAAGAAAAAGAATAAAATGAAACCGATAAATGACAAAAATGTATTTTCTAGTGCAGTAGAAAAGTAAACTGATATGAGATAGAAAGCCACCAAGAAAACAATACCAGTGCTGCCAAGAGCATATTGCGATCCGATTCTCCCTCTTTTAAACGCTAGCCAATAGACGTAGGCTAGATAGAAGATCATAATCAAAATGAGTACTAGATAAGGCTCTACCAGTTGGGTAAAGAAAAGAGTAGGTGTAAATACGGCACATACTGCAAACAAGCCACTAATGACCGAAAAACCAAGCAAAATTTCTTTTCGACTGTCCTCGGGGTAGAGCAAATAACTATAAATGGTGAATATGCCCGGAGGGATAAATAGTGATAAGTATTCTGTTCTAATTAGAAACTGCCAAGACATATCTGGGAATAAAGCATGCAAAGCATACTCCCCACTTCCAATCATTCGGTAGCTAAAAGTGATACAGAAAAGCGCAAAGAATAGTACCGATTTTTCGTGTTGACCGAAAAGAAATAATCCTAAAAAGAACAATCCTCCCATGATCAAACTTCCGTTGAGTAGAAAATCATAGCTAAGATTAAAATCACGAGCTGCAGTCAGGACTTTTCTATCTCCTATGATTATAGGCTCTCTAGAACCCCCTTTAGAATGTGAGAAATTTGATACCTGAAGAACGAACGTAAGAGTATCTGATAGCCTAGCGATATTAACTGTCTTGGGAAGCCAGTCCTCTTTTGCATTCTCAGCAGTTTTACTAACCCTTCCATTTTCCGAAAACTCAAAACCATTAACATACATCTTGTATGCGCAATACACTTCATTGATACTAATGGATAGGTTAGGCGTCCTAGGTGGAAGAGCCACCTTCAAACGATATGTTGCATACCCGCTAGAATTCAATAAAGTCCCGTTTCTTGTCGCTCCACCGTTCCATAGTTTTGGGAATTCGTAGTAATCCGTTTCCATCTGATCGATAGAATCAGGATCTGCTAATTGCTCCCAATAAAACTCCCATTCACCAGAAATTTGAATGGAATTATTTTTCAGATCTACTTTAGAAAGATCTAAAACGCCATTGACCGCCTTTTGAGCTTGAAGAGCAAAAGATGATAGGATAAAGATGAAAATGAAAAACTTTTTCATGGCCAGTTTTGACCAAATTAAAGATATTTTTCGAGTATTGGATTAGTTGACGCTTCTTTTAGTAATTGCTCTTTATCCACTGGCACTATTCCTGAAAACTCACATACCAGCCCTGCACCTACATTGGATAGTTCCGCTATAAAACCAAGTGGCAAGCCTAATGTAAGGCAAAGACCTGCAATACTTATTGCTGTATCTCCAGCACCTGCCGTAGTGGCAATGTGGAGTGGGTGAGCGGGATAAGAGCCTTCATCTACTTCAGATTTATAATAAATACCCTCATTAGACATAGTGACAAGGTAATTTTTTGCATTGATTTCCTTATGCAGTTCCAATACCGCTTCTGATAATGCTTCAAGGTTTTTCGTGTCAAAATCCGTTTTTAATCCCTCTTTTAGTTCACGCACATTGGGCTTAAACAACGCTACATCTTTATAACTCAAGAAGTTTTCAACTCTTGGATCTACCGCCACAGGTATTCCTTTTTTCTTTGCTTTTTCAATGGTTTTTGAGATGAGCTCTGGACTGATTGTCCCTTTGTCATAATCTTCAAAAATGATAAGATCACACTCTTCCATCAAGTTTAAAATATGATGTAATAATGCCTTCCTATCTAAATCAACCAAAGGATGCACATCTTCAGAATCTATTCTCATCATGTGCTGAGAACCAGATAAAATCCGTTCTTTGATGGTTGTGATCCTATTTTGACTTTTTATAACACCCTTTTTGGGCATGTTTTCATATTCGAGTAATTTTTCAAAAGCTCTACCCTCAGCATCATCACCAACAACAGAGCATAGAATAGGAGTAGCTCCTAATGCATGAATATTCATTGCGACATTAGCTGCTCCTCCTAATTTCTTTTCATTTTTCACCACACTCAATACAGGAACAGGTGCCTCAGGTGAAATTCTCTTGGCTACACCATGAATGTAGGAGTCAACCATTACATCTCCAATAACAAGAACAGTCTTGTCTTTGAATGCTTCAAATATTTCTGGAATCGATTTAAAACTCATTATTTCAATTTAGCTAAAGAAACCTTCATTCTAGCAACTGCCGTTTTCAAATCATCTTCTGATGCTGCGTAAGACAACCTCAAACATTCATCATCACCAAATGCCTCTCCTGTAACCAATGATACTCTAGCATCCTCCAGCAGGAATAGGCACAAGTCATTCACCGTTTCTATTTTAACATCCTCATTAGATTTTCCTAGATAGTATTTCACATTTGGAAAAAAGTAAAAGGCGCCTTGCGGCATATTCACTTCGAAACCTGGAATTTCCTTTAAGAGATCATATACCAGTCCTCTTCTATATTCATAAGCTTTAGCCATTTCATTGGATGCCTCAGTTGAACTTGTGATTGCGACGTATGCAGCTCGCTGTGCTATTGAGCTATTCCCTGAAGTATACTGCCCTTGCATTTTATTGGCAGCTTTTGCTAGCCATGTTGGTGCTCCTATGTAGCCTACTCTCCATCCTGTCATTGCGAAACCCTTAGAAAAGCCATTCACCGTCACCGTTCTATCCTGCATTCCTTCCATTGCACCAATGCTCACATGCTTCCCTCCAAAATTGATCATCTCATAAATTTCATCGGATATGACGATGATGTCTTCTCTATCACTTAAAACATCAACCATTTTTTCTAATTCTTCACGTGTAAACACAGATCCAGTAGGATTGCATGGCGATGAAAAAATAATTGCTTTTGTCTTATCTGTAATTGCCTCTTTAACCTGATCCGCTGTGGCTTTAAAATCATTCTCAAAAGATCCATTGACCATTACAGGAGTTCCTTCAGCCAATAGAATCATGGCGGAATAACTAACCCAATAAGGCGCTAGTACAATCACTTCATCTCCAGGATTAAGCATAGCCATAAACACATTAGCAATGGATTGCTTTGCCCCATTTGATACCACAATCTGATCAGGTGTATATTCCAATTCATTGTCTTTCTTGAATTTTTCAGAAATAGCTTGCCTAAGATCCAAATAGCCATTTACAGGAGGATAAGCAAAATATTTTTGTGAATTAATGGCATCAATGGCACCTGTTTGAATATGCTCTGGAGTCTTGAAGTCAGGCTCTCCTAAGCTTAGGCTGATTACCTCCACTCCCTTCTCTTTCATTTCTCTGGCTTTGGCTGCCATTGCAAGAGTTGCGGATTCCGGAATACTTTTTATACGATTTGAAAGTGATGACATAGGTAAAATAATTTTTCCCAAAAATAAAAAGAAGAGTTAACTAACTGGTAATTAACTCTTCCTATATAAAGTTCTATATGATTTATGATCCAGTCTCAGAAGAGGTAGCCTTATCAAGGCTGAATAGAAGCGACAGTCTGAGTGTATCTGCTAATGGATGATTTTGAGTAGTAGGGATCAAATAAGAAAAATCAACTCCGAAAACTTGATATCTGAACCCCAGCCCCATTGTCACATATTTACGATCTCCTTTGTTGAAGTGCTCATGAAAATATCCGGCTCTTAAAGCGAATATATCTCTATACCAATATTCTGCTCCTATTGAGAAAGTCAGCTCTTGCATTTCCTCACTAAATCCATTTGGTGCGTCTGTAAAAGATCCGAAAGTACCAGATAATAACGGTCTATCAGGATCTTGTCCTGAAACAATACTTGTACCTGTAGAATCGGTCTCTGTTATTGGAGGAGTGGGGACTAGTAATTTATTTACATCGAAAGCTAGAGTCAATGAATTGTACTGATCTAAACTGGTTTTGAATGCTGTTCCCAGTCTAAGGTTCCCAGGAATAAAGCTTTCATTTGATTGAGTACTATACGTTACTTTTTGACCAATATTCGAGATGTGTGCTCCGAAAGAAAGGTTTGAACTCATTCCTGCTAAGGTGACAGGTTTGTTATAATACCAACCCAAATCAACTGCAATACTAGTACCTGCTTTGGCATCAACTGCATTATTAATATTACCAGCCAAATTTGACCAGACAAATCTAAAAGTAGCTCCAATACCCATGTTTTCAGAAAGTTTTCGAGAGTAAGTTCCATCTACTGCCAATTCACTAGGGTTTTCTATCCCTTGCTCATTTTGGTTTTCGTCGATGAGCTGAATCTCTCCCATATCAAAATACCTCATGGTTAAACCAAAAGCTTGATTTTGATCTATTTTTTTACCAAACGTGAGATAACTTAGAGACATATCATCCACAATGTTTCCCAACCATGGGGAGTAAGAAACAGAAAACAACATGTCTTGATCAATAAAAGCCAGTTTCGCATTGTTCCAGTGCACACTTGCGGCATCAGCGCTCGTAGCAACTCCTACATCGCCCATTGCTGAAGATCTACTATCTGGAGCAAATGTTAAGAAGGGAACAGCCACTGTGATGGGCCTTCTATTAATGTCTTGTCCACCGAGTTGTCCTACTTGGGTCTGAGACTGAGATTGAAGTGCTATAAGAATCAGGAAAAGACCTGATATTTTCCTCAAAAAATGATTCATTAGGTTTCTTTTAGAAAAGGTTGCCAAACTTAACATGATCAGTGCGAATACGGTTATAATTTTCGATAAAAATGCTGATTTCAAATCAGCAAGACGGTTTAGTCTGTAATAACGAGCTTTTGAGAGATTTCTTTCATTGCACCGTCCAATTCACTTTGAATAATCAGTCGATAATAGTAGATACCCAAATCAAGTGACCGACCACCACTCGATTTAGTTTCCCATGGAATTTCAATTCTTCTATTGCTATTTTCAAAAGTCTTTGATTCATCGAAGACAACTGCTCCTTGAGAGTTATAGATCATCAATTTTATTGCAAGATCCTCTTCTTCTCTGTCGTGCTCGAATGTGAAATTAGTCAACCCATTGACTGGTGGGTTAGGATATGTTTTCTCATTAAAAAGAAAAATTTCAGGCTTACTCGATACCTCAAAACGAATAATTGTCTCAGTAGGATTGTTTGAAGTATCCCATATTTTTAGCGTTGCTACGTAAGAGCCGGGGGCTAAATCCTGAATGGGGTAAACGATTGTCCCTTTTTGATAACTGTTAGGACTAGCTGTATAAAATTCGTTGAGACTAAAAGTCGATCCATTGAGAGAAAGTGTAATTCCATTAACTACACCGTTACTAGATGTTGTTATCCCATTTTCATCCTCCACGTCCGCTATTAGTATGGAAGACTGTCCAACTGTATTTCCATTTGAAAAAGAAATATCATTCAAGTAGGCAACTACTTTCGGAGGAGTGGTATCAACAATTGGATCAACATCTGTCCCTCCGAGAAGAAACTCACGTGACGATCCCGAGGCATCTATATTTCTTTCAGTATCCCAAGCATAAAGGCTCATTTTACCGTTCCCAAACTGATAGGAAATATTTTTAGGAACAACAAATGAAAATTCAAAAGCTCCATTTTTTACTTGAACCTCGCCTCTGAAAATTGCATTACTTCTAAGGCTATAAGTGTATGGAGTATTTTCGGCACCTTGCCCCTTAGTTTTAAAATCTTGCTCCACATCATAAAATGCAGCTACCATTTTACCATTGAATGACGATACCAAAGTAGAATTAGACTGAATTTCCCCACTAAAAGTGACCTTTTCTAAAGCACTCAATGTATCAACTTCCGTTTCCAACTCGTGCACCACAATATCTAACTCTGGAAAAGCTGGCATCATCATCGGATCACCTAAGAGGGTGAAATTTCTATTCACCGGTCCGGCTAAACCATTATTTTTTGTTTCACGAATAATATCTCCTAGCCTCTGATATTCACCCTCTTTCTTTTGATACATAAATTCATGAAAGGCCACATTTAAGTCAAAGTTAGTACTAGCAAAAACTGGTCTACTTGTAGTCAATAAAGCTATTGCTCCTCCTCTACTACTTAGCAGAAGTTGCTCAGAACCAGAAAACTGACTAGGATCATCATATCTACCAAATTCACAAGTGGCTGTCACAAAAATTGGAAGTTTGTTTTTATTTGTTAGACTTTCGATGGTTTCAATAGTTAATACTTGCTCCTGAGTCCACTGCTCCTCGCTACCATGTCCAATGAAATTAACCGTAAAAGCTCCATTTTTTATTTGCGTTTTAAGCGCATTTGCTGTAGCTGGTGAGCTATCGCTAGATGCCCCTTCTTCCTGCTCAAAAGCATCTAATAACATTTTTTTGATATTGTACTGGGCGTATGTAGTGTCAATTAATTCGGATAAATCTTCCACATGTCGAGCATGAATATTGCTATCCCCATCATCTGCTAAGTAGGCAATCTCATTTCGCCACTTTCCAAGTGTTGCTGGATTTGTAGAGTAATAGATAATTTTATCTACTATTACCTGAGCCTCCTCTATTGTCTTTACTGGAAGCCTACCTACACCTATTTCCATGGTATGATCTCCAGAACGGGTCTCAATCCAATCTCCTTCATGCTCTTCAAAAAAACCAAAATAATCATCTGATGAATGACTGTAAATAGGATGAAAACTATCTCTCGATTCGTAAGTGGGTACAAAATTGGTATTGTTAGTCACCCTATCTTTATAATCATATGAGCAATCTCCAAACAGAGTTAAATATTTGAGTCTTGCTCCATTTTCATACACAAATCTGGCATAGTCGCGTATGGCTGACACATCTTGTCTCCCACTAGAGAATTCGTTATATATTTCTCTTGTGGTAGCCACTTTTACATTCAATCCATCGTGTTCTCTATGAAACTGAGCCAACTGATTGGCTTGTGCTAAAAACACCGGGGCAGTAACTATGATACCATCTAAGTTCTTTACGCTTCGCAAATTTTGATTGGAGACAGAGCCAAAAACAAAAGGGGTTGGAAATTCATTACCACTAAAAACAACAAATTCTTCAAGCTCTTCTGACTCACTCCTATATATGGCTTTCTCATCAGAAATAGAAAACTGTTGTGATTTTACATTAGACGGATCTGATGTATTCCAAACGGTCGCAGAACTTGAAATATTTCCTATTTCATATTGAGCCACATTGTTGATCGCTGCGATAGCTCTAAAGTCAGTCTCATTGTTAGCTATTTCTAAAGATCGATCGAAAGTCAAAGTATAGTAGTCGATGAACCCTCTTCCATTAGAAATATTTCCATTGAAACTAAATGACAAATCAAGTTCATCGGCAGAAGGAATGACAAAAGTTTCTTGCACAGAGCGAGCCTTGATCCCATATTGATCTACTGAAGCCAGGTTGATTTTTCCTATCTCAACAGTACCTATATTATTTTCATTTGCAGTGATAGCAAATGAATTATTCTCAGTAGACTGACTTACCAAATCAACTTTCAATTCAATGTCGGACGATATACCGTTCAAAACATGCGTGAAATTTGATCGATCTCCGTCAACGATTGTTTCTCCATACCATCCTCTTCCGGAAGCAATCAAATTCCTTACATCTACCTCGTAAGTAATATGGTCTTGAAATGTATTGATAGTTAAAGTAGCCTCACCACTTGCACTTTCTTTACTCTGAATTCTTTTGCCCTGAGCACCGTCTATTCTTAGATAATAATAGGAGGTGTCTGAATAAATATTTTTCTCGTATCCAAATCCATCTGCTGTCCACTTTTCTTTATTGGGTCCTATTCCATAAAACAGAAGGAAGTCTCCCGCATCGAAAGAGCCATCTTCATCTCCAGATAATTGAATGGCATTTTCTAATAAGTCTTGTGGACGTTCAGTAGAATTCAACTGGGGCAATTTCCCATGAACTCCATTTCCGTAAATCTTTAAATTGTCAGGATCCACAGAAGAGATAGGAACACCCAATGCCTGCATGGTATTGATGTCCAATTTATAAATTCCACTTTCCGTAACGCCTATTTTAAACCATTGGCCTGTAGACAAAACTGATGATTGTCCGTATCCAAAGAGAAATAGTAAATAGGCCGATATAAAAAGGAATTTCTTCACTGATGGTGCAACGTCTTTTTAACTGAAAAATTTCATCCTTGTTTCATAAGAAGAGATGACAGAATGGAAACGACTAAATAAAATGGAATCAAAAATGGAAGAAATGCCCATTGAAAGATCACAATCAAAACTATTGAACCGAATATCAAAGCCCACCTTGGCTCATTTCCTTTCCATGAAAAAGTAGAGAACTTAAGTGATAGTAGTCTAACAGGAGATACAAGTAATACTGCCGAAAGGATGCAAATACTTACCAAAGTATACCAATACAATTCAAATGGAAGGAATACCAATGAGGTAATCATTATCGCATTTGCGGGAGTAGGTAATCCAACGAAACTGTCAGTTTGGGAATCATCTACATTAAACTTTGCTAATCTTAGTGCTGAGAAAACAGCTACAATAATTGCTATCCAATAATACGGTGTATTTTGTTGCATCCAAACCAACAGGAAGAAAGCTGGTAGCAAACCAAATGATATTAGGTCTGCTAAAGAGTCTAGCTGCTTCCCTATTTCTGATTTTACTTTAAGAAGCCTTGCTGCGAACCCATCCATGAAATCGAATATCCCCGCCAGAATCACAAAATAAATTGCTTCACTTCTACTCTCCGTCAACACATAAAAAATACCAACACAGCCGATAGCTAGATTGAGTGAAGTAATCAGGTTTGGAATATGCTTCTTCATATTTTACGCTTTCACAAATGGATTATACTTTTTCTCATGACCAATTGTCGTAGTGGGGCCATGCCCTGGGTATATTGTCACCTCTTCGGGTAGTGTATATACCTTGTTTTGAATATTCTGTAAAAGGTCATCATGATTTCCGCCTGGAAGATCAGTTCTACCAATACTTTCTTTGAAAAGAACATCACCACCAATTATCACCTTTTCATTTTTCTCAAAAAACATCATATGTCCTGGAGAATGCCCAGGCACCTCAATTAGTTCAAATTCAATCTCATCTAAACCTAATTTTTCTCCTTCATTTAAAAAAACGTCAACATCAGCTGGCCTATATCCATTTATTCCCCATTGCGGTGCGTATGCCACAACAGAGTTCAAGACCTCTAGTTCGTTTTGGGGAATTTTTAAAGGCACTTTGTATTTGACTTTCATGGTCTCATTACCTAATACGTGATCTATGTGGCAATGAGTATTTATAACAGCCTGCACTTTCAAGTCATTCATGTGAATATATTCTTCCAGTTCTTCAACCTCATATTTTTCATAGCACCCAGGATCGAAAATGAATGCATTCCCAGCTTCGGATGAAACCACATAGGTATTTTCATAGAATGGATTGAATACGAAAGATTTTATCAGCATGTGTTTAGTTTTACATGGAGTCCATGAGACAATTACACCGAAACTACCCAGAGTAGCTTATGTGTTCGTTATCGATATAGGTTCCTAATTAGACTTTATATAAGTCACTTTTAACAGCAAAAGTACAATGCAACACGTAAAAGTTGATTACATAATTGTAGGTCAGGGAATAGCAGGCACTTGGTTATCCAGAGAGCTCCTAAAAAGGGGTAAAAAAATCATTGTAATCAATCATGAAACGGAGAATACAGCATCCTTAAAAGCGGCTGGACTTTATAATCCCATTACTGGGAGAAAAATGGTAAAGACTTGGATGGCAGATGAGCTGTTTAAATCGCTTGAAAAAGAATACAAAGCATTAGAGAATCAAATTTCTGCTAAATTTTTGCATTCCATTCCCATCTATAGATCATTCCAAAACATTGAAAGTAAAAATGACTGGGATGGCAAGCAAAGTAGTTTGTCTGGAGACTCATTCATCAAGGAGCTAAAAACTAGTAGCTCAGGCCTTCCTTTTATTAATGATCCTCTCGGTGGCATAATAGTTGACCATACCGGATACGTAGATCTACCTGTTCTAATAGAGGCGTTCAGAATTTTTCTGAAAAATGAAGAATTATATGAAAGTGATTTGTTAGATCATAGAGAGATTAATTTTAAAGAAAACAGTGTTTCATATAAAGGATGGAAGGCTTCAAAAATTATTTTTTGTGAGGGCTCAAGCGGTGGCAATCCATTTTGGGAACATTTACCGTTCAAATTGGTAAGAGGTGAATTGATAGATATAACATGTGATGCAGAGTTACCGTATATTTTTAACCAAGGAGTATTCATGATTCCAAAAGGAGACATAATCACTGTTGGCTCTACATATGATCACAGCGTGCTTTCTTACGAGCCCCAGCAAAAAGGAATTGATAATCTGAAAAATAGGTTAGAGAAAGTGTTTTCAGCTCCTTATGAGATCATTGCTAAAAGGGCAGGTATAAGACCTGCAACACATGACAGAAAACCATTTATAGGATTTCATCATGAAAGAAAAACATTAGCTATTTTTAATGGTTTTGGAACTAAAGGTGTTTCATTAACACCTTACTTTGCCAAACATTTTGCCGATGTACTGGAAAATAAATGCGAAATAGATAAAGAAGTTGATGTTCAAAGGGTTAGTTAGAATACTATTTATACTTTTTTTCTTCTCTAATGCCGCAATCGCGCAGCATTACACTACCCCCTTTGGCCAAAACAGGATACAGTACAAGAAGTTTGATTGGTACTACTATAGCACTAATAACTTTGATGTGTATTACGTTCCTGGAGGACAAGAGTACGCACTAGAAGCTATTGACTTTTTGGAAGATGGATTTGTAGAGCTAACAGATAAATTAGGTTATGCTCCTTACAACAAAACCAAGATCTTCATTTACAATTCTATTCACGATTTGCAGCAAAGTAATGTTGGCATTGATGGCGCTGTATATACCATCGGAGGCAGAACAGAATTCGTAAAATTACAAGTAGAAGTAGCTTATCCCGGCCAAGCTCATAAGTTTAAAGAGGACTTGATTTACCAACTCACAAGTACGCTGATAAACGATATGATGTATGGTGGTAGCTTAGCGGAGGCATTTCAAAACAGCTATTTACTCACTCTTCCAAGCTGGTTCATAGATGGAGCCGCAAGATATATGTCGTACGGATGGTCTCGTGAAATGGATGATTTTTTGCGTGATTACATGAGTCGCAAAAAAATAAAGAAATTAAATAGAGTCGATGGGGAGTCAGCAGCTATAATTGGCCAAAGTATTTGGAACTACATAGCAGTAAAATATGGTGAAAGTAACATTTCTAATATTTTGAATCTGACTCGTATTATTCGAAAAGAAGAAAACAGCATAGCCAACACTCTGGGTGTTTCTTTTAAATCTTTTTTGGCTGAATGGCAAGATTACTATCTACAACAAACTATAGAAGTAGGAGAAAGCTACATCAATGCTAGTGAGGAGAATATCCTTGACAAAATACCCAATTCTAAAGAGCTAATAACGACTACATTAAGCTTTAGTAAGGATGCTGACAAAGTAGCATATGCATTGCTAAAAAATGGAAAGTATGAAGTTTATGTAACAGACCTAAATAATAACAAAACAAAAAAAGTAGTTAATGGAGGTTTTCAAATTAGCGGGCAAGACTTTGATGAGCATCTCCCTCTTTTGGACTGGCAAGATGAATCTACTTTGGGAGTGATCCTTTACCGTAGAGGGTTTCTTTACCTCAATACTTACAATATTGAAACCGGTGCAAAGAGACAAAAGCCGCTGAATCGTTTTCGTCAGATTGAAAGTTTCTCATTCAATGACAATGGGAAGCTCGCAGTGATATCAGGTGATATAGATGGGAAAAATGATTTATTTCTGATAGCAATGAATAGAAATGCATTGAGACGGATCACAAGAGATGTATTTGATGATCTAGACCCTATTTTTATTCCAGGTACAGCAGCTATTATTTTTGGGTCAAACAGAACATTGGATTCAATCAAGGTAGGAAAAGTACCCCTTGAAACTCTTGATAAAAATTTCAACCTATTTTTATATGATCTAGATACGACAACTCATTCATTCACACGTTTGACTAATACACTTAGCTCAGACAGAAAACCTTATACAAGAGGACAGAGTGATCTATACTACCTGAGTGATCAACGTGGTATAGCCAATTTGTTTAGATACAATTTTCAAGATTCTATTTCTCAACAAGTCACCAACTTTGACCGTAGCATAATCAGCTACGACCTCCACTTTGACCCTGATAAAATGGTCTACTCAATGCTCAATGATGGCAAAACAAGAATTTATCAAGAAAATAACATAGACCTTCAAACGAACAAGTTTACACCTGAGACCCCTAGAAAACGAAGAGAAAATGCTATTATGGTCGTTTCAAGAGTATTAAAAAACGCACCACCTGAGCCAATAGTAGAAGAAATTGATATTGTCAAAGACGAAATTGACACCCAAGATTTCGTCTTTGAAGATGAAGTGGAACAAGACACATCAATTCTATCAGATCCCACATGGATAGATACCGACAATTATGTTTTTGAAGATGAAAGTGATGAACCCTTTCAAACGGAATCATTCTTCAGTAAGTACAAAAATTTTACTCAAAAAAATGAGAGAATCGGTCCTACTCCATACAATCCTAGATTTACATTCAGCAACGTGATCACTTCCTTTCTATGGGATCCCTATAGAAACTTCATGATGCTGATGGAGACAGAAATAAATGATGTTTTAGAAAACTATAAAATCAAGGGTGGAATATTGGTGAAACCTAATTTTTCTGAAGGAGATCTTTACGGGGAAGTTCACTATCTAAAATATTGGATGGATTTGAAATTAAGAGTGGATAGAAAAAATTATCAAATTCGGGATGGCGTGAGTTCTGATGAATTACGTCATAATTATGGCCTAAATAGATTAAAGCTAACAGCCGCCCTCCCCATAACTCACACATTCCGAATAGAAGCTTCTCCTTTTGTAACGACTACCACGTTTGTCAATCAAAGTTTTAGAAGTGTGAATAACTCTAGCAGTGATCTAGCCAATAACAATAGAGAAAACTATGCCGGTGGTAGTCTCTCTTTGGTGTTTGATAATGCTGTGGAACAAGAATTTAACCTATACCATGGCACAAGAGCTTTGCTAGAATTCACTTCCCACTTCAATGCGAACGATGCAAGTAAAAACTTCAGCAATTTGCGCTTTGATTTTAGACATTATCAAAAAATTCATAAAGAAATAACATGGGCCAATAGAGTCCTTTATGGAAAGCAAATGGGGCCAGCTGCCAAAACATATATGTTAGGTGGCATGGACAATTGGCTATTTGCAAGCAATGATAGTCATGGAGACGATGATCCCTTGGGAATACAGCCGAGTGTTGATAATAGTGATTTGCTGTTCAATGAATTTATCACCAACCTAAGAGGACTTGATTACAATGAAGCATTTGGAACAGATGCTCTAGTTATAAATTCTGAGCTTCGAGTGCCTATATTCCAGTACTTCTCAAATGGCCCGATTAAATCTAATTTCTTGAGAAATTTTCAACTGATCAGCTTTGTAGACATTGGATCTGTATGGACAGGAAACCTGCCATTCGTTGATGGTAATCCAATTACTAAAAAATTCAGCAATGGTGTCTTTGATGCTGAAATTGTGAAATTCCAGAATCCTTTGCTTGGTGGCTTTGGGTTTGGTCTTCGAACTGTTATTGGTGGATATTACATTAAAGTAGATGCTGCTCGCCCTTATCTAGATGGAGAAGTAGGAGACTATAGATTTTATTTCACATTAGGACTAGACTTTTAGAGTTCATGTAACTTCGCGTCATGCAACATTCCATGACAGGGTACGGTAGAGATGAGCGTACCAACGAAAAGTTTTTAATAAAATCGGAAGTAAAGACGCTAAATAGCAAATTCTTGGACTTTAGTCCTAGGATGCCAAAAGAACTTTCTTTTAAAGAGGCCGAGATTAGAAATCTTGTCTCTGATTATTTGAAAAGAGGTAAAGTCGTTCTCAACCTAGAATTTGCGATCATCAATTCAAGTGAGTCCACCGCACACGTAGATGCTGATCTTTTCAAGGCTTATTATAAGAAATTTCAAGAACTCGCTTCTTCAGTTCAAGGTGCTGAGAGTGATCTAACCAAACTCGCCATCCAAGCACCTGACGTAATCAAACAACAAGAAATTGCTCCTGATGATCTGCCTTGGGATACCATCGTCGAATGCATTAAATCGAGTTTAGAAAAATGCATTGAGTTTCGAGAAAATGAAGGAACTGCTCTAGAGGAAAAATTAAAAGAGTATATATCTAATATTTCTGATGGTTTAAAATCAATAGCTGCCGCAGATAGTACCAGATCCGAAAGTATTAGAAGTAGAATTCATAAAAATCTGGAAGAAATAAAGGAAAAGGTTCAGATAGATGAAAATCGCTTTGAGCAAGAGATTATCTATTATCTAGAGAAAATTGATATCACTGAGGAAAAAGTAAGACTAAAGCAGCACTTAGATTACTTCATGGAAATCATCACCAAAGACGATGTAGCTGGAAAGAAACTTGGCTTTATCGCTCAAGAGATAGGCAGAGAGATTAATACAATCGGTTCGAAAGCCAATGATGCTTCCATTCAAAAAACAGTGGTGATGATGAAAGACGAACTAGAGAAAATCAAAGAGCAAACACTCAACATTCTGTAGAGAGAAAATTAACATCGAAAAAATACAGACCTTGGTCTAATCTCTTGAAAGCTGATAATGCTTGTAACGGTATATTATTATACTTTCGAGTCTGAAGTATATCACATTATGAAAAAGGCATTATTCCTCATCTCGTTCATATCTTTATTTTCTTGCGATAAAGATTATTTAGTAGACTCGAATCTTACAGGTGATTTTCTAAACACATATCACCTTATGGGGGAAATGATTCTATATGATTCAGGTCAAGCTATTGATACAGTTGTAATTGATGAAACTCAAGCCCCTAGTTATGGGTCTTTTGGTGATCAAAACCTTACTGGCTTCATTGGGTCTTTCACTGGCGGTATTAGCATTTTATTTGGTCTCCCTTTGAATAGAGATCGCTATGATAATATTAAGGCTGAAATGTTGCCAGCCATTCTGAATAAAGAAACATATCCCATGCTTTCATGGTCTTCAAAACTTAATGAGGATTTCATGAGCGCGTCTTTACTCTATAGTGGTACGGATAAAAACTATAATTATGATGTAGTGAGCAAAACAGTTTTCACAATTGATAGCATTTACTTAGCTAGTGAATCTGTTTTTCAGGTAAACCCAGAAATCGAAACAGTTTCCATATACGTTGGTAATTTCCAAACCATGTTAAAACTCTCCTTAAATCCAGGAGATACAAAAAACATGAACCTACCTGACTCAATAGAGCTCCGCATTGAATCTGTAAAAGGTTTTTTAAACTAAAAGATATTTCAAAAGCAGTATTCAAAAGTTAGCCCAACATCAGCTGTGAGCTTTTTCATGCTTAAATTAAATCAACTAAAAATTTAGTTTGAAATAATTTGCTTTTATCAACTAAGAAGTTAGTTTTGAAACTAAATAATTAGTTCATGAAGCAATTAACTCAAGCAGAAGAAGAAATCATGCAAATCCTATGGAAGCTGGGAAAGTCTTTTGTCAAGGATATTGTCAATGAATATCAAGAGCCAAAACCTGCCTACAATACCATTTCTACATTGGTAAGAATTCTAGAAAAAAAAGGATTTGTCGGATTCGAGGCATTTGGAAAATCACACCAATATTTTCCTCTAATTAATAAAGAGGACTATAGTCAAAAGTACCTCAATCGATTTGTAGATAAATATTTCAGCGGCTCTTATAAAGAGCTCGTATCCTTCTTTACTAAGCAAGAAGAAATGAGTGTGACTGATCTTGAAAGACTTTTGGAGGAACTAAAAAACAAAGAATCATGATACTTTATTTAGTCGAATTCTTTCTACTACACAGTCTTTTCTATCTGGTCTACAAAGTATTCCTCGCAAAAGAAACACAGCTGGGATTCTTACGATTCTTTCTAATCGGATCGACTCTGTTAAGTCTAATCATCCCAGCCATTGAAATACCTGGTTCTAGCTCCTTACCCAATTTGAACTTGGCACCTACAATTCTCCCTATTATTGAGCTTTCATCAACAAGTGACGCCACTTTAAGTATTCCTTGGTATGGTTACTTGATCGCTTCAGTAAGCTTGGGACTACTATTAAAGTTGGCAGTTAATCTATTTCACATTATCAGAATTTACAAAAAAAGTATTCCAAAATTTTTTGCTCATCTCAAAATTCGAAGTGTCGAAGGACTCGAAAATAGCTTCACTTATTTCAAATGGATTTTCATTGACACCAATCACTTTGATAGACCAGAAGAAATTATTCTTCATGAGCAAGGACATGCTAAAAAATTGCATTCAATTGATATAACATTATTTCATCTGTTAGCCATTCCTTTCTGGTGGACTCCATCCATTTGGCTGATGATGAAAGAGCTCAAAAATATCCATGAATTTGAAGCGGATGCTTTTGCATTGAAATCTATCAAACAAGAAACATATACAAAGACCTTGGTGCAAAGCACCTTGAGAGCGCATGGGATGAACCTGGCCAGTTCATTCGATGACGCTTCTATTTTTAATCGTTTAAATTTTATTAAAAAGATGAAAAAGAAAATTAATCCTTGGAAAGTGGTAAGCATTGCTGCCTTGGTGGCCATCTCAGGAGCCATGTTCGCTTGTGAAGACGAACTAAACTCAGAAATCAAACGGATTGCTGAAGAAAGCAATCAGAATATTGAATACTCAGACGAAGTACAAATTGCTCTAGCTAAACTCAAAAAAGAAAATCCAGACAAAGAGTACGTAGTAGTGGAGACACTGGCAGACAATGAAGCCAGTTTAAAAAAACTTCAATCATATGACCCGAAACAGATTGAATCCATTTTTGTAAATAAGAAAAATGGCGAGAAGACTGTCACCATGATAGTGAATACAGAATCAGAACTATTTGCAAAAACCATTGAGATACAAGAAAATGCAAACAATGTAAGCAGCGGTGATGATGAAGGGGTAGTGATAGAAATAATGGAAGAAAAGCCTGTTTTCACCATCGTTGAAGAAGCTGCCTCATTTCCAGGAGGACTTGAAGCCTGGGGTCAATATTTACTAGAAAATATGAAGTATCCCGAAGCTGCTATTGAAAACAATATCACAGGAAGAGTTTTTGTGCAATTCATTGTAGAAGTTAATGGGGAACTATCCGATGTACATGTAGTCAAAGGAATAGGTGGAGGATGTGATGAAGAAGCGGTAAGAGTGGTTGCTAATGGACCAAATTGGATTTCTGGAAAACAGAAAGGCGTAGCTATCAGGCAAAAAATGATTCAGAATATCATGTTCCAATTCTAAATCCTCACAAAAAAGTCTACATCAGATCACATTGCGTTTTAGAGAGAGAAAGCCACCACATCTGTGATGGCTTTCTCTATTTCATCACTTCCTGACTCCAACAGAATGGTTACCGTCTATTACTTAATGTCAGTAGAGCACTCTTAAATGATCCATTGTGTCAATATTTTTTTATTAAGCAGCAGCGTCTTCTGACATTCTGTCACAGAATTTCCTTTGGCACATCCATTGATAAAGGAAGTGCAGACAGTAGAAAAATAAATACAATTAGATAAATACGAAATGGGAAAAATCATTGGTATCGACTTAGGAACTACCAACTCTTGCGTTTCAGTAATGGAAGGGAATGAGCCGGTAGTGATCCAAAACAGTGAAGGACATAGAACTACTCCTTCCATTGTAGCATTTTTGGATGGTGGTAAAGGAGAACGTAAAGTAGGAGATCCTGCAAAACGTCAGGCCATTACCAACCCACAAAACACAATCAGCTCTGTGAAGAGATTCATGGGGAAAAAATTCTCTGAGGTAAAAGCAGAGATGAAGAACATCTCTTACGAAGTGGAAGCTGGAAGCAATGACACTGTAAGAGTAAAAATTGGAGATAGAACATATACTCCTCAAGAATTGTCAGCGATGATACTTCAGAAAATGAAGTCAACGGCTGAAGATTTTCTTGGACAAGAAGTAAAAGAGGCAGTAGTGACTGTGCCTGCTTACTTCAACGATGCGGAAAGACAAGCAACGAAAGAAGCAGGTCAGATCGCTGGATTGGAAGTAAAAAGAATTATCAACGAGCCAACAGCAGCTGCTTTGGCTTATGGATTGGATAAGAAAAACGCAGATATGACGATCGCTGTGTATGACCTTGGTGGTGGTACATTTGATATTTCTATCTTAGAATTAGGTGATGGTGTATTCGAAGTAAAATCTACAAATGGTGATGTACACCTAGGTGGAGATGACTTTGATGGTGTGATCATCAACTGGTTGGCTGAAGAGTTCTTGAAAGATGAAAACATTGATCTTAGAAAAGATCCAATGGCTCTTCAGCGTTTGAAAGAAGCTGC
The DNA here is from genome assembly GCA_045106975.1 of Ekhidna sp. Lineage (GTDB taxonomy): Bacteria > Bacteroidota > Bacteroidia > Cytophagales > Cyclobacteriaceae > Ekhidna. The sequence continues at coordinate 19,317 of JBGCFL010000175.1, forward strand.
TGAAAAAGCAAAAGTGGAGCTTTCGAGTTCTACTAATGCGGAAATCAACTTGCCATACATTATGCCTGTAGACGGCATTCCAAAGCACTTAGTACGTTCATTGAGCAGATCTAAGTTTGAGCAATTGGCGGATGAATTGATCAAAAGATCTATGAAGCCTGTAGCTGCTGCATTGAAAGATGCGGGTCTTTCTACAAGCGAAATTGATGAAGTGATTTTAGTAGGTGGATCTACTCGTATTCCAATCATTCAGGAAGAAGTAGAGAAATTCTTTGGTAAGAAGCCTTCGAAAGGAGTTAATCCTGATGAGGTAGTAGCAATTGGTGCTGCAATCCAAGGTGGTGTATTGACTGGTGAAGTGAAGGATGTATTGTTACTTGACGTAACTCCTCTTTCTCTTGGTATCGAAACAATGGGTGGTGTATTCACTAAATTGATCGAATCTAACACTACGATTCCTACTAAGAAATCAGAAACATTCTCAACTGCTGCAGATAACCAGCAATCTGTAGAGATTCACGTTTGTCAAGGTGAGCGACCAATGGCGAAAGACAATAAGTCGCTTGGTAAATTTCACTTGGATGGCATTCCACCAGCACCAAGAGGAACTCCTCAAGTAGAGGTAATCTTCGATATTGATGCGAATGGTATCTTGAATGTATCGGCTAAGGATAAAGGAACTGGTAAAGAGCAGAAAATTAGAATCGAGGCTTCTTCAGGATTGACTGATGAGGAAATCGAGAAAATGAAGCAAGAAGCTGAAGCTAACGCTGAAGCGGATAAAGCTGCGAAAGACCAAGTAGAAAAAATCAATCAAGCTGATTCA
>JBGCFL010000176.1:0-33658 GCA_045106975.1 Ekhidna sp.
GCAAGATCGTGGGTGTCTCGTCTTTTTTGGGGATCGGTATATGTAGGAGTTTATTTTGCGTTCGCTGATGCTTGGTGGTTATGGCTTCTTTTGCCAGCTCAATTTTTACTGTCGCCTATTCATGGAGCTATTATTAATTGGTTTGCGCATAAATATGGCTATCGCAATTTTTCAGTAAAGGATACCTCAATGAATTTCCTTCCATTTGATTTCTTGATGATGGGAGAAAGCTATCACAATAATCATCATAAATATGGCAATCGTCCCAATTTTGGAGGGATTAGGTGGCATGAGATTGATCCCACTTATTTGATTATTAAGGTATTAGCTTGGATGAACATTATTCGATTGAAAGACAAGACGATTGCAATGAAAACAAAGGAAGCTGACTCATTAAGTAAGGCTGCCTAATTCATTCTCTTGTGAATTGCTCTATTATTTCAGCGCAATTAGGGAATGACGAAATCAGGTCATTTCGATTTGCTAGGCTAAAATCATCAAAATCAAAGCCTGGCGCTACAGTACATCCCACAAGCGAATAATTATTAGATTCAATGACTTTCGCGGCAAACCAGACATTGCCAGAAACAGTAAATTGGAAGTGATTATCCTCTTCAAGTTTAGAACCAATTAGTACTGTCGAATGAACTCCTTCAGTATTTATCATGTGTAGTTCGATGGTTGATCCCTCATAAAAATGCCATGTCTCATCTTGATTGATTTTATGAAAAGCTGAGAATGAGTCGGATGTGAGCATGAAATAAATACTCGTTCCGAAGCTTTTGCTTCCAGCAAATCTGTTAGGTAATCCTGTCTTTGAAATTTGTTCATTACTTCTATACACTTCTTTGAAATATCCACCTTCTGGATGTTTTTGAAGTTGGAGTTTTTGTATAAGGTCTTCTGCTCTTTTAATCATCTCTTTTTGAGTCAAGCTATTTTCCGCATCCAAAAGATACTTGCATCCAAAAATACTTATTGATAGCTGTAATTTTTTTAAGTTGCACGATACTAACTACAAACGAACCAAATATCGATCGATGCAACTAACAATCTCTAACCTATCCAAAACATATAAAAATGGGATAAAAGCCATTGATAATGTATCAATTGAAATTCAGTCAGGCATGTTTGGGCTCCTTGGACCCAATGGTGCAGGTAAATCATCTTTGATGAGGACCATTGCTACGCTTCAGGATCCGGATCAGGGAGAGGTTTTTTTAGATGATATGAATATTCATAAAGACCAATTAAACTTTAGAAAGAGATTAGGTTATTTGCCTCAAGAGTTTGGAGTTTATGGTAAAATGTCAGCAGAAGACTTGCTGAACTATTTCGCCACTTTGAAAGGGATTGCAAAAAGATCCGAGCGTGATGCGATTGTAAAAAGAGCATTAGAAGTAACCAATCTTTACGAAGTAAGAAAAAAGCATGTAGCCAAATATTCCGGAGGGATGAAGCAACGATTCGGGATTGCACAATTGCTCTTAAATGATCCAAAACTGATAATTGTGGATGAGCCTACAGCTGGTCTCGATCCAACAGAACGACAAAGATTTTTGAATGTATTAAGAGAGATAGGAACGAACAATATCGTAATTTTCTCCACACACATTGTGGATGACGTAAAGGAGCTATGTACCGATATGGCCATCTTAAACGGGGGTAGAATCCTAAGTCATAAAACACCTATAGAGGCTGTAAATGAGTTGAAGGGGCAGATTTGGAAGAAGATAATTGATAGAGAAGATCTAGAGGCGGAAGAACAGAAATACACTGTCATTTCCTCCAATTTCAATGAAGATAATACAGTTAATATTCGGGTACATGGATTAGAAAAACCTGGTGATGGATTCGAAAGAGTAGAAGCCAATTTGGAGGATGTTTACTTCACCACACTTGGTACTGATAAAGCAGTTTCTAAATCTTAAACCTCATCACTATGTTTTTAAAAATATTCTCATTCGAGATAAAATACTGGTTTAAGAATCCACTGTTTTATATCTATTTCGGCGCTCTATTTATTATCTCCACTTTAGCCATGGGGTCGGCAGTGGGTATTTTCGATGACGTATCAGTTACTCGAAGTTCTATCGCATACATGAACTCCGCCTTTTCATTGAATGGATTCATCAATGGATTTTCAATTGTTGCTTTCTTTTTGATCCCATCTATTGTGGGAGGCACAGTCAATAAAGATTATAGCAGCCTTACTAGCAATGTACTCTATTCTTACCCTTTTGGAAAAGCAGACTACATATTGGCGAAATTTTTCAGCAGTCTGATCATAACTATAATTGTCCTTTTATCTATTGCTTTAGGAGCTATGGTGGGAGGCTACCTACCCGGTTCTAATCCAGACTTAATGGGAGGATTCAGATTGATGAATTACATCCAACCATATTTTATTTATGTAATTCCTAACCTCATATTCTTTAGTGCCATCGTTTTCGCAGTGGTTATTTTTTCGAGGAACATTGCATCAGGCTTTGTAGCCATTATTGCACTCTTCCTTCTTCAAGGATTGGCAGAAACTATTTTTGGACAACTTGATGATAAGGTTTTGGGAGCATTGCTAGAGCCATTCGGTGCAGCTGCAAATAATTATTATACGGAGTACTGGACAGTCAACGAGCAAAACGAAAATGTACTGCCTTTTACAGGATACATCATTTATAATCGACTCATTTGGGGAGGACTAGGGCTTATTGTCTTTTTCGGTGTGTTTAGAGTATTTCAATTCTCTCATAATGCACTTTCATTTTCATTCAAAAAAGTAAAAGGAGAGCGCATAATCAAAAGCAATTTTGGGAGCATGGTGCGAATCAATTTACCAAAGATCAGTTTCGATTATGGATTTGTTCATCAGTTAAAAGGAGCGTGGAAGTTGTCAAATTATGATTTCCTTTTTGTCGTGAAAAGTTGGCCTTTCATAATCATTGCATTGTTCGGCCTTCTAATTCTGACGACCACATTAGCAGTAGGACAGCAAATATTTGGTACTGCAACATATCCTGTCACTTGGCAAATGTTACAAATAGCAGGAGGAGTCTTTATTACAATTGCCTTATTGCCTATTACCTATTTATATGCAGGAATGCTGATGCATAGGAGTAGAATATCTAAAATCAACCAATTAGTAGATGCAACCCCATTCCCAAACTGGGCATTTCTACTCTCCAAGTTTCTAGCATTGGTCAAAGTGCAAGTTGTACTTCTTATACTTATTTTAATAAGTGGGATATTGATTCAGACTTACGCTGGATTTTATGATTATGAAATCGGATTATACTTAGGAGAGCTATATGGCATTAGGCTTTGGCATGTGATGGCTTATGGCTTATTGGCCATTTTTGTTCAAACACTTATTCCTAATTACCTGCTAGGTTTTTTCATCACATTGGGATTAGGAATCGGAATTAATTTCATGGACAATATTGGAGTTGAACAAGACATATTCAAATTCAATCAAGGGCCAAACTCATTCTATTCTCCAATGAATGGATATGGAATTTCACTTAATGGATATTTTATCTATAAAATATATTGGTTGCTTTTTGGAGTGTCTATGTACATCATTTCTATAGCGTTTTGGAAACGGGGAATGCCAACATCAATTAAAAACAGAATTAATGCTGGACTTCAGCATTTTACTACTCCACTAAAAATTGCTTTTGCGATAAGTTTCTTGTGTTTCCTCGGCATTGGATCTTGGATTTACTACACAAATAATATTGAAAACGAATACGTTTCGTCAAAAGGCAGGGAAGAGCAGCAAGTGAAATGGGAAGAGCTGTATAGTAGGTATGAAGGAAAAACCCAACCCAGAATAGTTGATGTGAAAATAGTCATGGATCTAGTGCCTGAGAGCAGAGACTTTAGAACAGAAGCAAAGCTCTTAAGTGTGAATAAAAGTAATGAGACAATTGATTCATTAATACTAAATCATAATGACTATCCTAGTACATTTTCTTTTAATAGAGCCAATACTTTAGCTCATGAAGACACAGTATTCAATATTGATATTTATGTGTTAGATCAACCTTTACAACCAGGCGATAGTATTTTACTCACCGCAGAAATATGGAACAAACCCAATACACTTCTTCGAAGTAATTCACCAGTAAGGAATAATGGGACATTTATGAATAGTGGCATATTTCCAACATTTGGATATTCTGATGCTGTTGAGCTTTCTGATAATAAAGTGCGCGAAAAATACGGACTTGAGCCAAAAGAACGTATGATGTCGACTTATGATACCACAGCATATGGGAATACGTACATTTCTAGTAGCGCTGATTGGATTGATTTTGAAACGACTGTTAGCACCTCTCCTGATCAGATTGCCATAGCTCCAGGCTATTTACAAAAAGAGTGGGAGGAAAATGGGAGACGCTACTTCCATTATAAGATGGATAGCAAAATGATCAATTTCTATGCATTCCAGTCTGCTCGATACGAAGTGTTGAAAGACAAATGGAATGATGTCAATATTGAGATTTACTACCATAAAGGGCATGAGTACAATCTGGATAGGATGGTAAAGGGAGTGAAAAAATCATTAATTTATTATACAGAGAATTACAGTCCATATCAGCATAAACAAGTTCGGATCATTGAATTTCCAAGAAGTGGAGGCTCGTTTGCTCAGTCTTTTGCGAATACCATTCCTTATTCAGAGGCACTTGGATTCATCGCAGAAGTAGATGATGAAGATGAAGATGGTATCGATTATCCATTTGCAATTACAGCTCATGAAGTAGCGCATCAATGGTGGGCACACCAAGTCATTGGGGCAAATGTTCAAGGAGCAACACTCATGTCAGAAAGCATGTCCGAGTATAGTAGCTTGAAAGTGCTGGAAAAAGAGTACGGTGCAGATAAAATGAGAGTGTTCTTGAAGGACGCATTGGATCGTTACCTGCAGGGAAGAACAGCAGAAAGATTGAAAGAGCAGCCATTGATGTTCAATGAAAATCAACAATATATTCACTATAACAAAGGGTCACTAGTTCTCTACTCTTTAAGTGATTACTTGGGCGAAAAAGCATTTAACAATGCAATAAAAAAGTATCTGGAGAAAGTAGCTTTTCAAGAAGCTCCTTATACTACTTCACTAGAGTTTGTGAAACATGTGGATGAAGTAACTCCTGATTCTTTGAAGTACCTGATCAATGATATGTTTGAAACGATCACACTATATAGCAACAAGGTGGACAATGCAGAATATACTGAGTTAGAGAATGGTAAATACGAAGTGTCTATTGATGCTATTATCTCTAAGTACAAGGCAGACGAAAAGGGAAAGCAGATCTTTGTAGATGGAAAAGGAGATAGTCTGATTTATGAGGAAGAAGGAGCCCGGAGACCTAAACAGTCACTTCCTTTAGCTGACTGGATTGATGTGGGAGTTTTTATTGAGAAGGAAGTTGATGGTAAAGTAGAGGAGGTCCCTCTTTATTTGAAAAAACATAAAATTACAGAGATAAAAAATGATTTCAAGATCATAGTGGATGAAAAACCTACCGAAGTTGGTATTGATCCATATAACAAATTGATAGATGTAGTATCCACAGACAACAGAAGGCAGCCGACAGAAGTAGAGAAGGAATAAGTTGAGTATCCACCAAATTGGAAATTAAAGAGAGCATTTTACTTAAGGAACTCCCCCTTTTTAAGGGGGGTGCGGTCGGCAGAGTAATGGGAGGGGGATATCTACCCTATCCATTCAGAAACTTATTATATCGATTTTAGTAAGAATTGAGCTGATTCAAATAAGTTGTCAATTAGAAATGAAGTTTTATAAACTCAACCTGAAGGTCGGTAGGTTTTTGTGATAGTCAATTTTTAATTTCGCATCTATGAAGAGAATCGCACTACTATTCTTGCTTATTTCTTTCATACGAGGCGCGGATGCCCAAATCCTCAAGGTTGACAAGGATTTCTTAGAAATGGATTCCTCCAACTACTTTACAGGTGTAGTAGATGCAACTTTCGCTTTGAATAATAGAAGTTCTACCGCGGATGAAGAGAATGTATATGTAGGATTTAATAATAATGTGGACGTTGTTTATATAGCCAAAGAAGCAGCAACACTTTTCATAAGCGGAATCAACTATTATAAGATTGGAGATGGGCCTCTGATTTATAATGGCTCAGCTCACCTCAGAGAAATTTTTAAAAGAGCAGCAACTCTCACTCCAGAAGTCTACGGTCAAATTCAGTTTGATCAATCTAGAAACATGGAGCTTCGTTGGTTACTAGGAGGAGGATATAGATGGAATGCTATTCAAAAGAAAAATTCACTTTATATGGGTCTAGGTATTTTTCACGAACAAGAGAGTTGGAAAGGCGAGGTGGCAGAAATCACAAAGAACCTTTGGAAGATAAATTACTACCTCAGTGCGGATATAAAGATCGCAAAAACAACAAGTGTTAGTGCAATTGCATATTTGCAGTCTGGTTACGATTCTTCTATTGATAAAATTCGAAACCGACTAAGTGGTCAATTGGAGTTTAAGAATGCTATTTCTGATCATTTTAAAGTGAAGCTGATATCAAGTTTTCTTTGGGATGATAAACCAATCATTCCACTCAATACCTTTATTTATGAAGTCTATTTTGGAATAGAATATAATTTCGGATTGTAGATTAATCTCCATCCAACATTCTACCCAAACCACCAAGTATTGATCCCTCCCCTTTAGAAGATCCACCAATTCTTGGGGCATGTTGAATCACTCTATCGGCTAGTCTTGAGAATGGTAAACTCTGCAAGTAAACTGTGCCAGTTCCAGTAATGGTTGTGAGAAATAGCCCCTCACCACCAAAAAACATAGAACGTAATCCACCTGCTCTTTCTATGCTGTAGTCCAGTCCTTTATCAAAAGCCACAAGACAGCCAGTATCTACTAAAATAGATTCGTCATTCAATTCTTTTTTCACAACCGTACCTCCTGCATGAAGAAAAGCCAACCCATCTCCCCTAAGTCGTTGAAGAATAAACCCCTCGCCACCAAAAAAACCTGCACCTAACCTTTTAGAGAAAGCAATAGAAACTTCAGTTCCTTTCGCCGCACATAGAAAAGCATCTTTCTGACATAAGATTTCACCATCCACTTTATTTAAATCCACCGCTACAATTTTACCTGGATATGGAGCAGCAAAAGTCACCTCTCTTTTCTGTGAACTATTGTTCTTAAAATGAGTCATGAAAATGGACTCACCAGTCAAAGCTCTAGATCCTACTTCTAAGAGTTTTCCAAACAAACCTTTATTGGGATTGGAACCATCGCCCATCTTTGCTTCAAAAGTGATCCCTCTATCCATCCAATTGAGTGCGCCAGCTTCAGCTAACCGTTTCTGCAGGGTCTAGTTCAATAGAAACGACTTGCATGTCATCTCCAGTAATGGTGTATTCTATTTCGTGTGAGTTCATTTCGCTGTTTTTTGTAAATATTTTTGAAAAATAAAATCCATCGCTACTGTTGTGATCCAAGTAATTCAATTTCATCTAGAAGTAAAATTAATTCTAAGAGAATCCCCCTAAAGAAGGGGGGTGCGGTTGCCTGAGCGCTAGCAGGGGGATGTTTTGGGTCCTCATTCAATTTCTATTCTCACCAATTTCAAGTCCCCATTTAATAATTCCACAACTTTTTCTTTCACCCCTTTGATATATTCTTAATATACCTATCTTTGCGTTCCCAAAATTTGGGACAGATAGAAATTATAGCGTATGCCAACTATACAACAATTAGTAAGGAAGGGTAGAAAAAAGCTGACTTCAAAGTCAAAATCTCCAGCATTGGATTCATGTCCACAGCGAAGAGGTGTTTGTACACGTGTGTACACAACGACTCCTAAGAAGCCTAACTCGGCAATGAGAAAGGTTGCTAGGGTAAGATTGACTAACGGAAAAGAAGTAAATGCTTATATCCCAGGAGAAGGACACAATCTACAAGAGCACTCTATTGTATTGATTAGAGGAGGAAGAGTAAAGGATTTACCAGGTGTGAGATATCACATTATTAGAGGAGCTTTAGATACTGCTGGTGTTAGCGGACGTCTACAAAGAAGATCAAAATATGGCGCTAAGCGTCCTAAGAAATAAGTAGTAAAAAATGAGAAAAGCAAAACCAAAGAAGAGGTACATCCTTCCGGATCCTATCTTTCAAGACACGTTGGTAACAAAGTTTGTTAACAACTTGATGATTGATGGAAAGAAGAGTATCTCATACAGTATTTTCTACGGAGCTGTTAAGCAAGTAGAGGAGAAGACTGGTGAAAACGGCCTTGAAGCATGGAAAACAGCATTGAATAATGTAATGCCAGGCGTTGAGGTAAAGGCAAGAAGAGTTGGAGGTGCAAACTTTCAAGTTCCTGTTGAAGTACGACCTGATCGTAAAGTCGCTTTAGGCATGAAGTGGATGATCAAATATGCGAGATTGAGAGGAGAGAAGACAATGGTCGATAGATTGGCGGGAGAAATTATCGCTGCTTCAAAAGGTGAAGGTGCAGCTGTGAAGAAGAAGGACGATACTCACAGAATGGCCGAAGCAAACAAAGCATTCTCACATTTCAGATTCTAACCCAAGATGGCAAGAGATTTAAGATTTACTAGAAACATTGGAATTGCTGCTCATATTGATGCAGGAAAGACCACCACTACTGAGCGTATTCTTTACTACGCAGGAGTAAACCACAAGATTGGTGAAGTTCACGATGGTGGAGCTACAATGGATTGGATGGAGCAGGAGCAGGAAAGAGGTATTACTATTACTTCTGCTGCAACTACTGTATTCTGGAAATATAAAGAGAACGATTACCATATCAATATTATTGATACGCCAGGACACGTTGATTTTACCGTTGAGGTAAACAGATCTTTACGTGTATTGGATGGTTTGGTGTTCTTGTTTAGTGCAGTTGATGGTGTTGAGCCTCAGTCTGAAACTAACTGGAGACTTGCAGATAATTATAAAGTAGCTAGAATAGGATTTGTTAACAAAATGGATCGTTCTGGTGCAGACTTTTTGAAAGTTTGTAAGCAAGTGAAAGAAATGTTGGGTACTAAAGCAGTACCTCTTCAATTACCTATCGGTGCAGAAGATACATTCAAAGGGGTGGTTGATTTGGTTGAAAACAAAGCAATCGTTTGGAATGAAGATGACATGGGAATGAGCTTCGAAGAAGTAGAAATTCCTGCTGACATGGCAGATGAAGTAAAAGAATACAGAGATCACCTTGTTGAATCAGTTGCTGAATACGACGAGGAATTGATGGAGAAATACTTCGAAGATGCAGATAGCATTACAAGAGATGAAATTGTTGCAGCTCTTAGAGCGGCTACAGTTGATTTAGCTTTTGTTCCAATGCTTTGTGGTTCTGCATTTAAGAATAAAGGAGTTCAGACACTCTTAGACTATGTGATGGAATTACTTCCATCTCCTCTAGATAGAGATAGTATTGTCGGAACAAATCCTGATACAGATGAAGAGGTGGAAAGAAAGCCATCATCTGATGAGCCTTTCTCGGCGCTTGCATTCAAAATCGCGACTGATCCATTTGTTGGTAGACTATGTTTCGTAAGATCATATTCTGGAGAATTGGAATCAGGTTCTTATATCTTTAATACGCGAACAAATAAGAAAGAGCGTATTTCTAGAATATTTCAAATGCACGCGAATAAGCAAAATCAAATTGATAAGCTTAACACAGGAGATATTGGAGCTGTTGTAGGTTTTAAGGATATTAAAACTGGTGATACACTTTGTGATGAAAAAGCTAAAATTGTATTAGAGTCAATGGACTTCCCAGATCCGGTTATTGGATACGCTATTGAGCCTAAAACTCAAGCAGATGCTGATAAATTAGGCATTGCAATAGGTAAGTTGATTGAAGAGGATCCAACGCTACAAGTTGAAACAAATCATGAAACAGGTCAAACCATCCTTAAAGGAATGGGAGAGCTTCACTTGGATATCATCATTGATCGATTGAAAAGAGAATTTAAGGTAGAGATTAATCAAGGAGCACCTCAGGTTGCTTACAAAGAGGCGATCACTACGACTATTGACCATAAAGAAGTTTATAAAAAGCAATCAGGAGGTAGAGGTAAATTTGCTGATATCGTTTTCGAGATTGGACCAGTAGATGAAGATTACGAGAAAGAAGGATTGCAGTTTGATAATAAAATAGTTGGTGGTGTTATTCCAAAAGAATTTATTCCAGCTATTCAGAAAGGATTTGAGCAAGCAATGGTCAATGGACCTTTGGCTGGATATCCACTAGATACTATGAAAGTGAAATTATATCATGGTTCTTTCCACGATGTAGATTCAGATTCTCTTTCTTTCGAATTAGCCGCTAGAGTTGGTTTCAAAACTGCAGCGTCTAAGTGTAAGCCTGTTATTCTTGAGCCTATTATGGGTGTTGAAGTGGTTACTCCTGATGAGTACACTGGTTCAATCACTGGTGATTTGAACAAGCGAAGAGGAATGATGAAAGGAATGGATACAAGAGGAACTTCAGGTGTAATTAAGGCTGATGTGCCATTATCTGAGTTGTTTGGGTATGTGACTGATTTGAGAACTATTAGTTCAGGTAGAGCTACCGCTTCTCTTACATTCTCTCATTACGATCCAGTTCCAAAAAATATAGCAGAAAAAGTAATTGCTGACGCAAAAGGCTTAGCTGAGTAAAGATTATTGATATGAATCAAAAAATTAGAATTAAACTTAAATCATACGATCACAACTTGGTAGACAAGTCTTCTGAGAAAATCGTAAGAGCAGTAAAGACTACTGGAGCTGTTGTAAGTGGGCCAATTCCACTTCCAACTGTAAAGGAAAAATTTACTGTATTGAAGTCGCCTCACGTTAGTAAAAAAGCAAGAGAGCAGTTTCAACTTTGTACCTATAAAAGATTAGTAGATATCTATTCTAATAGTGCAAAAACTGTTGATGCTCTTATGAAGCTTGAATTGCCAAGCGGAGTAGATGTAGAAATTAAGGTATAGAACACGTTTCTAACCCTTGGAAAGAAGGAACCAATTGTTCATTACTGATTGGTTCCTTTTTTGTCTAAAAATAACTGATCATTTTTTTTGATCAGCGGATGGAATTGCTATCTTTGCAATCCTTTTCACAAAAAGCATACCCGTGAGGGTATTTATTGATAAAATTTAGAGTACAAATGCCTGGTTTAATAGGACGAAAAGTAGGAATGACGAGCATATACGATGAGAATGGTAAAAGCATAGCTTGTACCCTTGTCGAAGCTGGTCCATGCGTCGTAACTCAAGTTAAGAACGAAGAGACGGACGGATATAAGGCGGTGCAGATGGCATACGGAGAGAAGAAAGAAAAAAATACGTCGAAAGGACTTCAGGGTCATTTCTCAAAAGCAAAAACTACGCCTAAGGCTAAAGTTGTTGAATTTAGAGATTTCAGAGCTGAATTCGATGATAAGGTGAAGATGGGAGGAGAAATTAGAGTTGGTGATGTTTTCAACGAGATGGATTATGTTGATGTTGTCGGAACATCTAAAGGAAAGGGCTTTCAAGGTGTTGTAAAAAGACATGGTTTCGGTGGAGTAGGACAAGCTACGCACGGACAGCATAATAGACTTAGAGCGCCAGGTTCGATAGGAGCTGCTTCATTCCCTTCTAGAGTTTTCAAAGGATTGAAGATGGCAGGACGTACAGGTGGTGATAGAGTTAAGGTTTTGAACTCTAGGATCATGAAGGTGTATCCTGAGAAAAACTTAGTACTTGTTTCTGGTGCTATACCTGGAGCTAAAAATTCATACGTAATACTTGAGAAGTAATCATGAAGGTATCAGTATTAAATATTAAAGGAGAAGAAACAGGCAGGGAGGTAAATCTCGATAAAAGTGTCTTTGGTGTTGAGCCGAATGAGCATGCTGTTTACTTAGACGTAAAAAGTTACTTAGCTAACCAGAGACAGGGTACTGCTAAGACAAAAGATAAGAGTGAGATTACTGCTTCTACTCGTAAGATCAAGAAACAAAAAGGCACAGGTACGGCAAGAGCTGGTAGTGTTAAGTCTGGTGTTATGAGAGGTGGTGGAACTTTCTTTGGTCCAAAACCAAGGGATTATAGCTTCAAACTCAATAAAAAAGTGAAAAAATTGGCTAGAAAGTCAGTTCTTTCGTCAAGAGCAAAAGATAAGTCAATTCAAGTATTGGAAGACTTTAGTTTTGATGCTCCAAAAACAAAAGAATTTATCAATGTATTAAATGGTCTTGCTATTTCAGGTAAGAAGTCTTTAATGCTAGTAAGTGAGGCAAATAAAAATGTCTACTTGTCTTCAAGAAACTTGGCTAAGACTCAAGTAACAACAGTTGATGAGGTTAATACTTACGACTTAATCAATGCTGAATGTCTGATTTTGTGTGAAAGCACATTAGATCAACTAAAAGAGGGATTAAACTAAGATGGGAGTTTTAATAAAACCATTAGTTACGGAAAAGGTATCTGCTCTTAATGAGCATGGTAAGTATGGTTTCGTAGTTGATAGATCTGCTAATAAAGTACAGATCAAGAAAGAGGTGGAGAAGACATATGGTGTTACTGTTGAGTCAGTGAATACTATGGTTCAACCAGGTTCTTCGAAGAGACGTTACACAAAGTCAAGAGTTATAGAGGGCAAAACACCCGCTTACAAAAAGGCTATTGTGCAGGTTGCAGAAGGAGATATTATTGATTTTTATAGCGGAATATAAGTAAAGAGAAATGGCTGTAAAAAAACTAAAACCAACGACCCCAGGACAAAGATTCAGAGTTGCGCCTGTTTTCGATAAGATTACAAAAACTACTCCTGAGAAAGCTTTGATAACTGTTTCACCAAGAAATGGTGGTAGAAACAATCAGGGACGTATGACTGTCAGAAATGTAGGGGGTGGTCACAAGAGAAAATTAAGACTTATTGATTTTAAGAGAGATAAGTTCGGTGTTCCTGCTACTGTAAAGGCGATTGAGTATGATCCAGGAAGAACGGCTCGTATTGCACTGTTGTTTTATGCAGATGGTGAAAAGAGATATATAGTTGCTCCAACAGGTTTAGAAGTAGGAACTGTTATTAATTCCGGTAAGGGTATACCTCCAGAGGTTGGAAACACGCTTTACTTATCAGATATACCTTTAGGTACAATTATCCACAATGTGGAATTGAAGCCAGGTAAAGGAGGTATTATGGCAAGAAGCGCTGGAACATACGTGCAATTGGTTGCAAGAGAAGGTAAGTATTCAACTGTGAAACTTCCTTCAGGAGAAACTAGAATGGTTCTTAATACTTGCCTAGCAACTATTGGTACTGTATCGAATTCTGATCACATGAATGTTAGGTTAGGAAAAGCAGGAAGAAACAGATGGTTAGGAAGGAGGCCTAGAGTTAGAGGTGTTGCTATGAACCCTGTCGATCACCCAATGGGGGGTGGTGAAGGACGTTCATCAGGAGGTCACCCTAGATCTAGAAATGGTCAGTACACCAAGGGCCTTAAAACAAGAAGACCAAATAAATATTCTGATAAGCAGATAGTTAAACGAAGGAAATAATGTCAAGATCACTAAAAAAAGGACCTTACATAGATTTCAGGCTAGTTAAAAAGGTAGATGCCTTGAACGAGTCTGGTAAAAAGTCGGTGATTAAAACATGGTCAAGAAGATCCATGATCTCACCGGATTTTGTTGGTCATACTTTCGCAGTACACAACGGGAATAAGTTTATACCTGTGTTCGCTACTGAGAATATGGTTGGACACAAACTAGGTGAATTCTCTCCTACAAGAAATTTTAGGGGGCATATTGCCAAGAAGGATAAAGGTAAAAGATAAGAGCACCAATGGAAGCTGAAAAGAAATTAAAAAAATCCGTACGTATCAGACTTCAAAAGGAAGCTGATAAGAAGCTTCGTGAGGAGAATAAGGGAAAGTTGGGTGCCGTTAAGTCGATGCTTAGAAATGTTCCTACTTCACCACGAAAAATGAGATTAGTTGCTGACATGATCAGAGGACAGAGAGCAAATATTGCTTTAAATGTGCTTCGATTTGATAGTCATCATGCATCTATAACATTAGAGAAGCTTCTTTTAACAGCTATTGCAGATTGGCAGGCACAGAACGAGGATATCAGTATAGAAGATGCGGATCTTTACATAAAAGAAATTTTTGTGGATAGCGCTAGGATGCTCAAGAGATTGAGACCAGCTCCACAGGGTAGAGCTCATCGAATTAGAAAGAGATCTAACCATGTTACGATTGTGATAGACAATCATAGCCAGGAACAAACTGAAACCAAAGAAAACGACAAGTAATGGGACAGAAGGTAAACCCAGTTGGATTTAGATTAGGTGTTATTAAAGGTTGGGACTCAGCCTGGTTTGATAGCAAATCCTACGCAGATAAGATTGTTGAGGACAACAAAATTAGAAAGTATATTGATGCGAGGATTCCTAAAGGAGGAATTTCTAAGGTCATTATTGAAAGAACTTTAAAAAGAATCACGTTAACTGTTCATACTGCACGTCCAGGTGTTGTGATTGGTAAAGGTGGATCTGAGGTAGATAAAATTAAAGAAGAGCTAAAAAACCTAACAGGTAAGGATCTTCAAATAAACATTTTTGAAATCAAACGCCCTGAATTAGACGCGAAGTTGGTTGGAGAGTCAATTGCTCAGCAATTGAAGGCTAGAATTTCATTCAGAAGAGCGATGAAGCAATCTATAGCTTCTTCAATGAGAGTTGGCGCTCAGGGAATTAAGATTAAATGCTCAGGTAGATTAGGTGGTGCAGAAATGGCAAGGAGCGAGCAGTATAAGGAGGGCAGAATTCCTTTGCATACACTAAGAGCAGACATTGATTACGCTATATCTGAGGCTGATACAGTCTATGGTAAGATCGGAATTAAGGTATGGATTTTTAAAGGAGAGGTATTCGGAAAGAGAGACCTTTCGCCTAATGTAGGATCAACAAGCGGTGGCAACCAAAATCAGGGTGGACCAGGCGGTGGATCTAACAGAAGGAGAAGAGATAACAACAGAAGAAGAAAGTAAAAGTTACGTAAAGGATGTTACAGCCAAAACGAACGAAATTTAGGAAACAACAGAAAGGTAGAGTGAAAGGTCTTGCCCAGAGAGGTCATAGATTAGCATTCGGTACTTTCGGTATCAAGTCCTTAGAACCAGGTTGGATTACTAGTCGCCAAATAGAGGCAGCTAGGATTGCGATGACCAGAGAGATGAAAAGGGAAGGTCAGGTTTGGATAAGAATATTTCCTGATAAACCAATAACTAAGAAGCCTGCTGAGGTAAGAATGGGTAAAGGTAAGGGTGCACCAGAATATTGGGTTGCCCCTGTTAGGCCTGGAACCATACTTTTTGAAGCGGCAGGAGTACCTATTGAAGCAGCTAAAGAAGCTCTTCGATTAGCAGCTCAAAAGCTTCCAATTAAGACAAAGTTTTCTGTAGCAAAAGATTATAAAGAGTAATGAAAAATTCAGAATTAAGAGGATTAAGCCTTGATGAGCTGAAAAATAAGCTTGCTGTTGAAAAGGAGAGTTATGGCAAATTGAAATTTGCACATAGTATTACTCCTATTGAGAATCCAGTTAAGATTCGAGAAAGCAGAAGATTAGTTGCTAGAATTAGCACAGAAATTAAAGCGAAGGAATTAAATCAGGTTGCTGAAGCAAGCAAATAATATTCAGTGATGGAAAGAAATCTAAGAAAAGAAAGAATCGGGCAAGTGGTCGGCAATAAAATGCAAAAGAGTATCACTGTGACTGTTGAAAGACGAGTTAAACACGCGATTTATGGAAAGTTTGTGAGAAAATCATCCAAACTCACAGCTCATGATGAGAAGAACGAATGTAACATTGGCGATACTGTCAAAGTAATGGAAGTTCGTCCCATGAGTAAAAATAAAAGATGGAGATTGGTAGAAATTATTGAAAGAGCTAAATAATGGTACAACAAGAATCAAGACTATCAGTTGCGGACAATAGTGGTGCTAAAGAAGTACTTGTTATTCGAGTGCTAGGGGGTACTGGTAAGCGATATGCTTCAGTAGGAGACAAGATTATTGTTACTGTTAAGCACGCACTTTCATCTAGTAGTTTAAAAAAAGGGACTGTTTCAAGAGCAGTAGTTGTTAGAACTAAAAAGGAGGTTAGACGAAAAGATGGATCTTATATTCGCTTTGAGGATAACGCGGCAGTTCTACTTACTGCAAATGATGAGCCTAGAGGAACAAGGATCTTCGGACCTGTTGCCAGAGAGCTTAGAGAGAAGCAGTTCATGAAAATAGTTTCATTAGCACCTGAAGTACTTTAAGATGAGCAAAGTAAAATTTCACATTAGAAAAGATGATACAGTTAAGATTGTCGCTGGAAACGATAAAGGTAAAACTGGTAAAGTACTTGAGGTAAATACTGCTAAGTACAGAGCAATTGTAGAAGGAGCTAACATGGTAACTAAACATGTTAAACCTTCCGCTACTAATCCAGAGGGAGGTATTCAGCAAACTGAAGCTTCTATACACTTAAGTAACTTGAAAGTTGTTGATCCAACATCAGGCGAGGCGACTAGAGTAGGAAGAAAAGAAAACGCAGACGGAAAGCTGCAGAGATATTCAAAAAAATCAGGAGAATTTATCACGAATGGCTAGTCCTAGATTAAAAGAAAAGTACACGAAGGAGATTGTTGCGGAGCTTAAGGATAAGTTTCAATATAATTCAGTAATGCAGGTTCCAAAGCTTACTAAAATAGCTATCAATAAAGGTATTGGTCAAGCTGTTTCTGACAAGAAGATGGTTGATACTGGAGTTGCTGAGTTGACTACAATTACTGGACAGCAGGCTGTACCTACAATAGCGAAGAAATCGGTATCCAATTTCAAATTGAGAGAGGGAATGCCAATCGGAGCAAAGGTTACTTTAAGAGGTGACAGAATGTATGAATTTTTAGATCGTTTGACAACTGTTGCTCTTCCAAGGGTGAGGGATTTCAAAGGGATTAAGGAAAGAGGCTTTGATGGTCGAGGTAATTATACTTTGGGTGTTCAAGAACAAATTATTTTTCCAGAGATTAGTATCGATAAGATAAAGCAGATCTCAGGAATGGATATCACTTTCGTAACTACTGCAAACTCTGATGAAGAGAGTTTAGCATTGTTGAAAGCATTTGGAATGCCTTTTACCTCAAAGAAGAATTAAAGAATTATGGCTAGAGAAGCAGTAAAAGCTAGAGAAAGAAAAAGACAAAAGCTTGTAGATAGATATGCTGACAAGCGAGCAGCTTTAAAAGCGGCAGGTGATTGGGATGGCTTAGATAAGCTACCAAGAAATTCATCTAAAGTGAGATTACATAATAGATGTAAGCTGACAGGAAGACCTAAGGGATACATGAGAAAATTCGGTATTTCAAGGGTGACATTTAGAGAAATGGCTTCAGATGGTAAGATACCTGGAGTTACTAAAGCCAGCTGGTAATTAAGTATTATTAGTTTTTCTGGAAGAAAGTACTTTTTTTTCCAGAACACTTCAAGAAATATCGTCCACTATGGACATTAGTTAGAAAAATTATTATTTTTGCACCCCCTTTTTCAAGGGGGATAAGTGTTTTTAAGAAATGGTAACAGACCCAATAGCAGATTATTTAACCAGGATTCGTAATGCGATAACAGCGAATCACCGTGTAGTAGAGATGCCAGCTTCTAATTTGAAGAAGGAGATCACTAAGGTATTACACAATAAGGGTTATATACGAAATTTCAAGTTTGAAGATGATAGCAAGCAAGGTATCATCAAGATTGCTTTAAAGTATAATCCACAAACGAAACAGTCAGCAATTACTCACTTGGAAAGGGCTAGTAAGCCTGGATTGAGAAAGTATGCTGGAGCTGGAGAGCTCCCAAGAGTTCTTAACGGTTTGGGAGTTGCTATATTATCTACATCCAAAGGTGTAATAACTGATAAGGAAGCTAGAAACGAGAATGTAGGTGGAGAGGTTTTATGTTACGTTTATTAATTGAACTGATATGTCAAGGATAGGAAAAGCACCGATTGATTTACCTGAAGGAGTTACATTTTCATTCGATAAGAATGTAGTGACTGTTAAGGGTCCAAAAGGAGAATTAACGCAAGATATAGACCCAGATATTACTTTTAAGTTAGAAGAGGGTACTATCGTAGCAGAAAGAGCAACTGAGCAGAAGCGCCATAAAGCTATGCATGGATTATATCGTTCATTAGTGAGCAATATGATCGAGGGTGTGAACAGCGGTTATAAGAAGGAGATGGAGTTAGTTGGGGTCGGTTATAAAGCGGCAGTTCAGAACAACGTACTAGAGTTGAATTTGGGATATTCACACAGTATATACTTCGCTGTACCTGAAGAGATAAAAGTTACTGCGGAAACAGAAAAGGGTAAAAATCCGAAAGTTTCTGTGGAAGGAATAGATAAGCAGTTAGTTGGTGCTATTTCAGCTAAAATTAGATCGTTTAGAAAAGTGGAACCTTACAAAGGAAAAGGTATACGATTCATTGGCGAACAAGTAAGAAGAAAAGCTGGTAAAACTGCTGCTAAATAAAAGAGACATGCCGATTACTAAAACAGCAAGAAGAAAAAGATTAAGATTAGCTATCAGAAATAAAATTTCTGGTACAGCTGAGAGACCTAGAGTTTCGATATTCAAAAGTAACAAGGGTATTTATGCTCAAATTATTGATGATGTTAAAGGTGAAACAATAGCTTCTGCATCAACAAGGGAGATAGGTAAGTCCAATTTGAATGTAGACATAGCTAAAGAAGTAGGAAAGAAATTAGCAGAAAATGCCAAAGGTGCTGGAGTCGAAACGGTTATTTTCGATAGAGGTGGCTATTCTTATCATGGTAGAGTAAAATCTCTAGCTGATGGTGCAAGAGAAGGAGGATTAAAATTCTAAGATATTATTATGTCACAGAGCAATATAAAATCAGTTAAAGCAAGCGAGTTAGACCTTCAAGAAAAGGTGGTAGCAATTAAAAGGGTTGCTAAAGTAGTGAAGGGTGGTCGTAGGTTCAGTTTTTCAGCAATTGTTGTTGTTGGAGATGGGAATGGTGTTGTTGGTTACGGTTTAGGGAAAGCAAACGAGGTAACTGATGCTATCACTAAGGGGATTGATGATGCTAAAAAGAACTTAGTTAAGGTTCCTGTATTTAAGGGAACTGTACCTCATGAGGCAATAGGTAAGTTTGGTGGTGGCCTTGTTTTATTAAAACCTGCTTCTGCTGGTACCGGTGTAATTGCAGGTGGTGCTATGAGGGCGGTTTTGGAGAGTGCTGGTGTACATGACGTGCTTGCTAAATCAAAAGGCTCATCAAATCCACACAATGTGGTGAAGGCGACTTTTGATGCATTAAATAAAATGAGAGACCCGTTTGCTGTTGCTCAGCAAAGAGGCGTATCTCTTGATAAAGTTTTCAACGGATAGTACAATGGGAAAAGTAGCAATCACACAAAAGAAGAGTACGATCAAGCGTCCAGAAAATCAAAAGCGAACTATGATTGCTTTAGGTTTAGGTAAGCTAAATAGAACTGTTGAAAAAGAGTTAACTCCATCTATCGATGGAATGATTAAAACAGTAAGTCACTTAATCGAAGTTAAAGAACTGTAAAGATGAGACTAGATTCACTTAAGCCTGCAGAAGGCTCGACAAAAAATAGAAAGCGAATTGGTAGAGGCCAAGGCTCTGGTAGAGGTGGTACTTCTACGAAAGGGCATAATGGTGCTCAATCAAGAGCTGGTTATTCAAGAAAGACTGGTTTCGAAGGTGGACAAATGCCTCTTCAAAGAAGAGTGCCAAAATTCGGCTTTAAGAATAATAACAAAATCTATTTTAAGGCAATTAATTTAGATGATTTACAGACTTTGGCTGAGTCAAAGAAATTGAAGGAAATTACTCCTGAGATTTTAAAAGAAAATGGTTTGGCTGGAAAGAAAGACCAAGTAAAAATTTTAGGAAGAGGTGAATTAAAGTCGTCTTTAAAAATCACAGCTCAAAAATTCTCCAAAACAGCACAGGAGGCAATCGAAAAGGCTGGGGGATCTATTACAGTACCTGAGTAATGAAGAAATTCATAGATACCATACGAAATATTTTCTCCATAGAGGAGCTAAGAACAAGGATTCTTAACACAATAGGATTCCTGATCATTTTTAGATTAGGTTCGTTTGTGGTATTGCCTGGTGTTGACGCTTCTCAACTAACAGGACAGGCATCAGGTATTTTTGGATTACTAGATACCTTTTTAGGAGGTGCATTTAGTAACGCATCAGTATTTGCATTAGGAATTATGCCTTATATATCTGCATCAATTGTATTGCAATTGATGACTGTGGCTGTTCCTTATTTCCAGAAATTGCAAAAAGAAGGTGATAGTGGTAGAAAGAAGATAGCTCAATTAACTAGAGTTCTTACCATAGCCATATGTATGGCTCAAGGATTTAGTTATGTGTCTGCGGCTATTGAGCCAGGAGCGATTTTGTCTGATACATTCTTTTGGAAATTCACCTCGGTTGTGATACTTACTTCTGGTACTATCTTCTGCATGTGGTTGGGTGAAAAGATCACTGATAAAGGCATTGGGAATGGTATTTCTATGTTAATAATGATAGGAATTATTTCACGTTTTCCAGGCAGTATTGCTGCAGAGATGATCACAAGAGGAATGAGTGAAGCATTGATTTTCATTCTTGAAATTGTAGCGTTATTCTTTGTCGTTCTTGTCACTGTTGCTTTAGTTCAAGCCGTAAGGAGGGTTCCTGTTCAGTATGCAAAGCAGGTTGTGGGTAATCAGGTTTATGGAGGTCAGCGACAGTATATACCTCTAAAGGTTAATGCTTCAGGTGTAATGCCAATAATATTTGCTCAATCTATCATGTTTTTGCCAGCTATGTTGGCTGGATTGTGGAGAGAGAATAGTGATTTGGCTAATTCAATAAGCACAACGTTTTCAGACTTTACTTCATGGCAGTATAATTTAACATTTGCTATCATGATTATAGTTTTTACTTTCTTCTATACAGCAATTACGATCAATCCAACTCAGATTGCTGATGACATGAAAAGAAATGGCGGATTTGTTCCAGGCATTAAGCCAGGGAAAGATACAGGGGAATTTTTAGATCAAATTTTGTCAAAAATAACATTACCTGGAGCTATTTTCTTAGCGATAATAGCCATACTTCCAGCTTTCGCTATGATAGCTGGTATTAATCAGGGATTTGCACAGTTTTATGGAGGGACATCACTATTAATTATGGTAGGTGTAATATTGGATACTCTTCAGCAGATTGAGAGCTACTTATTAATGAGACATTACGAGGGAATGATGAAGTCTGGAAAGATTAAAGGAAGAACCCAAGCAGCGTAATGGCAAAGCAAGCATCCATAGAGCAGGACGGAAAAATTGTAGAAGCATTGTCCAATGCAATGTTTCGTGTAGAGTTAGAGAATGGTCATGAGGTTATAGCTCATATCTCAGGTAAAATGAGAATGCATTATATTAAGATTTTACCAGGGGATAAGGTTAAGTTAGAAATGTCACCTTATGATTTAACGAAAGGAAGAATAGTTTATCGCTACAAATAATTGATTATTTGTAGAATATAAAAATAGAGAAATGAAAGTAAGAGCATCCGTAAAAAAGAGAAGCGTTGATTGCAAGTTGGTAAGGAGGAATGGAAAGCTTTATGTAATCAATAAAAAGAATCCAAAGTTTAAACAGAGACAAGGATAATACTATGGCAAGAGTAGCAGGAGTAGACATTCCAGATAATAAGCGAGGTGTAATCGCTTTAACCTATATCTTCGGAATAGGTAGAACATCGGCAAAGAATATTTTAACTGAAGCTGGTGTTGATCTAAGTAAGAAAGTTCAAGATTGGACTGATGAAGAGGGTGGAAACATAAGATCAATTATTAGAGAAAACTTCAAGGTGGAAGGTGTTCTAAAAGGAGAGGTACAACTTAGTATCAAACGTCTTTTAGATATTGGATGCTACAGAGGCTTAAGGCACAGAAGAGGTCTTCCTGTTAGGGGACAGCATA
Organism: Ekhidna sp.; assembly: GCA_045106975.1. Taxonomy (GTDB): domain Bacteria; phylum Bacteroidota; class Bacteroidia; order Cytophagales; family Cyclobacteriaceae; genus Ekhidna. The sequence goes on from JBGCFL010000176.1 coordinate 22,112, forward strand.
CTAAAAATAATGCTCGAACTAGAAAAGGTAAGAGAAAGACAATGGCTAATAAGAAGAAAGCTACTAAGTAATAGATAGATGGCGCAAAAAAGAAAAGACAAAGCGAAAAAGAGAGTTGTTCAAGTAGAAGCGGTAGGTCAAGCACATATCAAAGCTTCTTTCAACAACATCATTATTTCTATGACTAATGGAACGGGTCAAGTTATTAGCTGGGCATCAGCTGGTAAAATGGGTTTCAGAGGATCTAAGAAAAATACACCATATGCAGCACAAGTTGCAGCTCAGGAGTGTGCGCAAAAAGCATATGATTTAGGTCTAAGAAAAGTGGATGTTTTCGTAAAGGGGCCTGGATCAGGTAGAGAGTCTGCAATAAGAACAATCCAAAACGTAGGAATTGATGTAACAATGATAAAAGATGTTACTCCTTTGCCTCACAATGGATGTAGACCACCGAAAAGAAGAAGAGTTTAAGTTTATTAATAGCAGTAGATAATGGCAAGATATACAGGGCCTAAGACTAAAATTTCAAGAAAGTTTGGTGAGCCAATTTTCGGAGCGAGTAAAGCTTTGCAGAAAAAGGCATACCCACCAGGTCAGCATGGTAGAGGTCGTAGAAAAAAGCAATCTGAATACGCAATTCAGCTTGCTGAAAAGCAAAAGGCTAAATACACATATGGTGTTTTAGAACGTCAGTTCTCTAACACTTTTGATAAAGCAACTAGAAAAAGTGGTATAACAGGAGAAGTTTTGCTTCAGCTATTGGAGGCGAGATTAGATAATACTGTTTACAGATTAGGCATTGCTCCTACAAGGAGAGGTGCTAGACAGTTGGTTTCTCACAAACATATTACTGTTAATGGAGAGTTGGTTAACATACCTTCATATTCTTTAAAGCCAGGTGATATAGTTGGTGTAAGAGAAAAATCTAAATCACTCGAGGCAGTAACAGATAGTGTTGCTTCAAACGCAAAGAGTTATTCTTGGTTAGAGTGGGATTCTTCAAGTATGTCTGGTAAGTATCTAAACTCGCCAAGTAGAGAAGAAATTCCAGAGAACATCAAGGAGCAACTTATTGTTGAATTGTATTCTAAGTAAAATTTAAAAATTTAAGATATATGTCTATCCTAGCATTTCAAATGCCAGAAAAGGTCGTAATGGAGAAAGCCGATGATTTCCATGGCCTCTTCACATTCAAACCTCTTGAGAAAGGATACGGTGTGACCGTTGGTAACGCCCTTAGAAGAATTTTACTTTCTTCATTAGAAGGATATGCTATCACAGGAGTTAAAATACCTGGAGTTCTTCATGAATTTTCTACAATTGATGGTGTTGTTGAAGACGTGAGTGAAATGATTCTTAACCTAAAAATGGTAAGATTCAAGAAAATAGAAGATGTTGCTGACGCAAGTATCACAGTTAGTGTTTCAAAAAAAGGCGTTCTTACCGCAGGAGATCTTGCAAAAGCAACTACTTCCTACGAAATATTGAATCCTGAGCACGTTATCTGTACTTGTGATGAGTCTGCTCAATTCGAAATAGAATTGACAGTTGAGAAGGGTAGAGGTTACGTTAGTGCTGATGAAAATAAGCCGCCTGAGCAAAATTTCGGTTTCATTGCTATTGATTCAATCTTTACGCCAATAAAGAATGTTAAATATAGTGTTGAAAACACTAGGGTTGAGCAGAAAACAGATTATGAGCAGTTAACACTTGATATTGAGACTGATGGATCTATTCATCCGGAAAATGCGCTTAAAGGTGCAGCTCATATTTTGATTCAGCATTTTATGTTATTCTCTGATCAGAATATGATCTTAGAAACGCAAGAAGCTGGTGAGCCAGAGCAGGTTGATGAAGAACTTCTTCACATGAGAAAGTTATTGAAATCAAATCTCAATGATCTCGACTTGTCAGTAAGGGCTTATAACTGCTTAAAAGCAGCTGATGTTAGAACTTTGGGAGATTTAGTATCTCTTGAAATATCTGACATGATGAAATTCAGAAACTTTGGTAAAAAATCACTAGCTGAGCTAGAGCAACTTGTTGCAGATAAGAACCTTACATTTGGTATGGATCTTGGAAAGTATAAATTGGAGGAAGAATAATGAGACACGGAAAGAAATTCAATCACTTAGGAAGGCAAACAGCACATAGAAGTGCAATGCTTTCTAATATGGCAATCTCTCTTATTACACACAAGAGAATCAACACTACGGTGGCAAAGGCCAAAGCTTTAAGAAAATATATTGATCCGTTGTTGACAAAGTCAAAAACAGATAGTACTCACTCAAGAAGAGTTGTATTTTCTTATCTTCAAGATAAACAATCTGTTACTGAGCTATTCGGAACGGTAGCAGAGAAAATCTCATCTCGGCCTGGAGGATATACAAGAATCATTAGAACTGGTGCTAGATTAGGTGATAATGCTGAAATGTGCATGATGGAGTTAGTGGATTTTAACGAGATGTTATTATCTGACGAAGGAGCTGCTAAAACTAAAACTAGAAGATCAAGAAGAGGTGGTACGAAAGCTAAAGCTGATACAGCACCTAAGGAGGAGCCTGTAGAAGCTAAGGTTGATGAAGTTGTAGAAAATGTCGAGGATGAAAAGCCTGATACGACTAAGGATTCTGAAGAGGAGAAAGCTTAATAAGTTTTTTTAATTAAAAGATTTGAAGGGATTGAGCTTTTGCTCAATCCCTTTTTTTATTTTTAATGTTTAGAAATAATGTAATTATGAAAAAAAACATACTAATACTTACTATTTCAGTAGTAGCTCTAGCTACAATACTGATTATTAACTCATATGATTCTTCAATAAAGGTTGGAGAAAAGAATCTAGTAATTAAAGAGAAAGGGATAAAGGAATATGACCGTCCAGACTTAGCAGTATTGCAAAATAATGAAATGACTTTGGATCCAGCTCTTGGATATCCTCCAGTAGAAAGGTCACTTCAAGCTTTTGAAATGTTAAGAGCGACCAACAGTAGTGGAAGAGCTCTGTCAGAAGATGTAGAATGGATTGAGCGTGGGCCTGATAATGTTGGAGGAAGAACAAGAGCTTTAATGTTTGATCCAAATGATTCTGAATCTAAAAAAGTATGGGCTGGTGGTATTGGCGGTGGGCTTTGGTATATAAATGATATAACCGATGCATCCATGAGCTGGGTTAATGTTAATGATTTCTTAGCGAATCTTGCCATTAGCGATATTGCTTATGATCCAACAAATACAAGTACCTTTTATTTGAGTACAGGACTTGCCTATTCTGGAGACATTCGAGGAGCAGGTATATTTAAGTCTATCGATGCAGGGGCTACTTGGTCACAAATATCGAGTACTAATAATTCTGAGTTTTATTTTGTTCAAAGGTTGGCTATTGATGCAACTGGAAAAATATATGCTACCACTCTAGATGGACTTAAAATATCCTCAGATGGTGGAGACACTTGGACAACAGCACTAGAAGGTAGAGCTGCAGATGTTGAAGTAGCCTCCAATGGGACTGTTTATGTGACATTTGGTGTGAGTTCGGCTGGCAGTATTCATAAGTCAGAGGATAATGGATCGACATGGAATGAAATCACACCAGGAACAACGGCCAGAAGAATCGAGATAGCGACAGCTCCAAGCAATGGAAATGTAGTTTATGCGGTTGCTGATGGAGGCCCTGCTTCTACAGATGTTGAATGGTTTTACAAGAGTAGTGATGGAGGAGCATCATGGGATGAACTGACAATTCCATTATACACTGAGCAAGATTGTACTGAGGGGACTAATCATTTCACACGTGGGCAAGCTTTTTTTGATTTGATACTAGGAGTGCACCCAAATGAGGAAAATAATGTTGTTGTTGGAGGGATAGATCTTCACGTTTCTCGCGATGGAGGAAACATCTGGTCAAATGTGTCCTATTGGACAGGTTCTTTCTGTGATGCTTACGTACATGCAGATCAACATGCAATACTATTTAGACCAGGTTATCCTAATCAAGCAATTTTTGGTAACGATGGAGGTGTGTCTTATTCTGATGATATTGGTACTGCTGCAAACCCTAATTTTGAAACTAGAGTGAGAGGTTATAATGTAACAACATTTTACTCTGTTGCTGCTGCTAATGAGGTGAATAGTAACTATTTCCTTGCTGGAGCACAAGATAACGGCACTCAGCAATTCACAAATTCGTTTGTAAATAGTACTAATGAAGTTACGGGGGGAGATGGTGCTTTTTGTTTTGTAGATCAGGATGATTCATCAATTCAAATTTCTTCATTTGTATTCAATGCATATAGACTTTCTCAAGATGGAGGTCAGTCATTTGCAAGCATTTCAGAGGAACAATCAAAAGGAAGGTTTATTAACCCAACTGAATATGATAGTGATTCAGACGTTCTCTATGCTGCTGGAGATTCAGATGAGATGACAAAATTCACTGATCTGTCGGGCACACCCTCTGCTTTGCAATCCATTGCTTTAGATCTCGATGGACGTCAGATAACACATTTGAAAGCATCGCCATATACAGATGATAGATTATTCGTAGGAGTAAGAGTATCAGGAGGTGAAGGACAGATATTCATGATAGACAATGCTAACGATGCTAACCCAACTGTAACTGAAATAACTGGTAGTTATTCTGGATCACATGGAGAGTGGGTTTCAAGTATTGATGTTGGGGCAAGTGATGATCATTTGTTAGCTACTTTTAGTAATTATGGTATTAATTCAATTTATGAGACACTTGATGGAGGTACAAACTGGACAGATAAAAATGGAGATTTACCTGATTTTCCAGTTAGATGGGGAGTTTATAATCCATTGGATAGAGATCAGGTACTATTGGCTACAGAATTGGGTGTATGGAGTACAGAGGATATAACTGTAGCAAGTCCATCATGGTCTGCTACAAATGTGGGCCTTGCCAATGTTAGAACTGATATGATCAAGGTGAGATCGGTGGATAATGTTGTAGCTGTGGCAACTTTCGGAAGAGGTGTTTTTACAACTAACTTTATTTCACCAAATGCTAAAGCGGACTTTTCTTCCCCTCGTGTAGGATATGTTGGAGTACCTGTTCAATTTAATGATGCATCTATTAAGCCAAACGATAGCTGGAACTGGAACTTTGGTGACTCTAATACTTCTACTGTGCAAAATCCTACAAATACGTATACTACTGCCGGAACTTATAGTGTTTCACTTGGAGTAGATAATGATAGTGATACGAATTCTAAGACAGATTACATTACAATCTTACCTTCAATAGTTCCTCCGTATATGGCATCTGATGGAGGTGATTTTGAAACGAATCAAAATCACTTTACCTCTTTATCTCTATTGAACGGAGTTAATATATGGGAAGTTGGTACACCTTCAAACACCTTTGATACAGCCCCTTCAGGGTCTAATGTTTGGAAAACGGATTTAGACTCAAATATTGGGGATAAAGGGTTTGATTTTAAATCTGCCATATACACTCCATCATTTGATTTGTCTGAAACTGGTAACTATAGTTTGAAATTCGATTTAGAAATGGCTATTGTTTATTGTAATGCACCATCGGCATTGCAAGTACAGTACTCAACAGATCAATCAAATTGGACAACTTTAGGATCTTCATACCCAACATTTGGAGCTGTTAACTGGTACAATAGAGGAGATAATATAGGATGTTCTATTGAGCATGATCTATTTCCAGAAAAAGCTGGATGGGCGATCACCACTGAAGAAGTATTGACAGTTGAGCACCCATTAAATCATTTAGTAGGAAATTCAAATGTTTCGTTTAGAATAGTTTATGCTCAAAGTGCTGGATCAGCAGCAAATGCAAATGGAGATGATCCATATGAAAGTGACGGTGTATTAATAGATGATTTTGAAATTTCTTTTTCCGGAACTACGGCTGATTTTTCAACTGATCAAGATATTGTTTTTACTGGAAGTGAAATTAATTTTTCTTACGAATCGGTTGGAGCATTAACATACAGTTGGGATTTTGGTGATGGAAATACTTCAACCGAAGAAAATCCAAGCCATACATATGAAAATGCTGGAGTTTATTCAGTAACTCTTGATATAACTTCTGCTTCTGGGGCTGATCAAGTAGTACGAGCTGATTTGATTACCGTACTTGGATCAGAGGAATTGCCATTTACATTGGAGAATGGTGGCGATTTAGAAACAAATCAATCAGCCTTTATTGCTGATAACATAAGTGGGACACCTTTTGAATTAGGTATATCATCAGTTACAGATAAGGAAGGGACTAATAGCGGAAGTTTTGCTTGGGTTACTGGACTTGATGAAAGTGAGTACGTGGATGACTCAGAGGCTTACTTGTATACTTCTGAATTTAATTTCCTTAGTCTAGGTGAGTATACCTTCGGGTTTTATTCCAATCATAGATTTGAATCTAATTGGGATGGATTTATAGTTGAGTATACAACTAACAAAGGAGATAGCTGGATTAAATTAAATCCAGAAATAGCTACAAGTTGGTATAATCAGACAAGTGATCCTCAGTCTGTTTTTGGAGCAAGTGTTCCTATTATTAGTGGGAATACAGATGGCTTTGAAGAATTTTTCACTGATGTTTCACATCTAGCAGGTAATACATCAGTTGCATTTAGATTTAAATTTTTGACAGATGCTGCCACGGTTGATGTTGGTATGGCTTTAGATGATATTACAGTAGATGGACCAGTAGCGGGGAATGCTGTCGCAGATTTTACAGCAGAAGGGGTAACCGGATGTGATGGCCAAATTGTAACTTTTACAAACACTTCCTCTGGTAGTATTTCTTCTTTAAGTTGGGATTTTGGAGTAAATGCTACACCAGCGACTGCATCTGGCATAGGGCCACATGATGTTACCTATCAAGGTTCTGGTTCAAGTACTGTGACTCTGACTGCAGAAGGAATTTTGAATGGAACTCAGGTCAAGGAAAAAATTGATTTAGTTAATACAAGTCCAATTCATGAACCAACATTTACTTCTCAGAATAACAACGATGGTACATATACATTGACAGCTTCCTCTGGAGATTCGTATCAATGGTTGGCTGATAGAGAGATTGTTGAAGGAGGAACAAACCAAACTCTTATTGTCCAATTGGGAGATCCAAAAGAATACACAGTGCTCGTGACTATAGGCTCTTGTGAAATCCTATCAGATGGAGATGTGGTTAATTCCATATTGTCAGAAAGTATAAATATTTACCCAAATCCATCAAATGGAATTGTGAATATAAGTTCAGAAATCAGTTTGCTTAAGCCTGAATATTCTGTTTATAATTCAAGTGGTCAATTTGTTGCGAAAGGTCTTTTTGATAGTGGTAAAACATTTGTTGACTTATCAGATCAAAATAGTGGATTATATATCATCAAATTGAATATTAGAGGAGAGTTAATCACTAAATCAATAGTAATTTCAAAATGAAAGTTTACATATTCATATTAGTAGCATTTCTATTTTCTTGCAAGTCCAATAAAGTAGATAACAGCATTTCTGAAGTAGATATGCTTACGCTAAATAGTGCTTTGGGTGAAAAATGGGAAGTTGAAAGAAGTTCAAAGAATACTTATTTGCTAGCTATTGAAAAGAAAGATGCTGACCCTAAGCAACCGATAATGGAAAAGCAGTATGTAGTGCTAGACGAATCTGGTGATACGGTATATAGTGGTAAGGTGACAGGTGGCTATGTCAAGTGGTTTTCAGATACAGAATTGGAGTATTACAACTATGTAGGTATAATGCCTAAAGATGCTGAAAAATCAGATTTTGTTTACATTTATAATATTGAAGAAGAAACTACAGTTAAGAAAAGTGAAATGAATAACTAATTAGCATTTTTCTTATTGAACTTAAAGCCATCAATTTTTTTGATGGCTTTTTTTGTTAATGAATCAGAATGAAAATAGCCATTTAATCAAAGTTGGTTACAAGAATGTAATTGTCTTTTTTTATTGCCGTTTCCCAAACTAAATTTGCTTTCAATAATGAAATTTCCAACACGCAAAAAAGCCACTCTTTTACTTCAAGATGGCACTACATTCGAAGGTATTTCCATTGGCAAACAAGGTACATCTGGTGGAGAGATATGTTTCAACACCGGCATGACAGGTTATCAGGAAATATATACTGATCCTTCCTACTACGGTCAAATTATCGTTAATACTACCTCACACATAGGAAACTATGGCGCTGAGAATGAGGAAGTGGAAAGCGATGATGTGAAGATCAAAGGACTAGTGGTCAATGAATTTTCAGACGATTTCAGCCGAACTAGTGCTACGGAGAGTTTACAGACTTTCTTAGAAAGGAATAATACGGTAGGTATTGCTGGTCTAGATACACGAAAGTTGGTGAGGCATATCCGAACGCAGGGAGCTATGAATGCCATTATTTCTTCAGAGTTGGAGGAAAATGATTTGCAAAGTGAGCTTGAAAAAATTCCTAGCATGGAAGCCTTGGAATTGTCTACAAGAGTAACCACTTCTGAGTCATTTGAAGTGGGTGTCGGAAATTCAGGATTTAGAGTGGCTGTACTCGATTTAGGAGTTAAGAGATCAATTTTGAAAAACTTTGATAAAAGAAATGCGCATTGCAAAGTATTCTCTGCTCAAACTTCTTTTGAAGATATTATGAAGTGGAGTCCTGACGGATTCTTCATCTCCAATGGTCCAGGTGATCCAGGAGTGATGGAGTATGCTTCTAACACAGTAAAAGAAATTCTATCGAAAGACATGCCGCTTTTTGGTATATGCATGGGAAGTCAAATTTTGGCAAAAGCAGTAGGTATTGAAACATACAAGATGCACCATGGCCATAGAGGACTTAACCACCCAGTAAAAAATTTAAATACAGGATTAAGTGAAATCACGTCACAAAACCACGGTTTTGCAGTGGACATGGAATCCTTAAAGAATTCAAAAGAAGCAGAATTAACCCACATTCACTTAAGTGACAATACAGTAGAAGGTCTACGACTTAATGGGAAAGCAGCGTTTGCTGTTCAGTATCATCCAGAGTCTTCCCCGGGACCGCATGATTCTACGTATCTATTTGATGATTTTATTAAACTAATTAAAGACAATAAGTAATGAGCGTTATTGAAAGTGTATTTGCTAGACAAATTATGGATTCAAGGGGTAACCCAACCATAGAAGTAGAAGTGATCACAGAATCAGGATTTATGGGAAGAGCAGCAGTTCCTTCCGGAGCTTCAACAGGAGAGCATGAAGCAGTAGAGCTGAGAGATGGTGATAAATCCCGATACATGGGCAAAGGAGTAATGAAAGCTGTGGACAATGTGAATAACATCATTGCGCCAGCTATCGAAGGTCTTCTAGCTATAGAGCAAAACTATATTGATCAAGTAATGATCGAATTGGATGGAACGCCAAACAAGTCGAAGTTAGGTGCAAATGCTATCCTAGGAGTCTCACTTGCTGTGGCTCAGGCTGGTGCAGATGCAAGTCAACTACCTCTATATAGATACATTGGCGGAGCAAATGCTAAAGTATTGCCAGTTCCAATGATGAATATCATAAATGGTGGATCTCACTCGGATGCACCTATCGCATTTCAAGAGTTTATGATTCGCCCTATCGGAGCACCTACATTCACTGAAGCAATGAGAATGGGGTCAGAAATTTTTCATCACTTGAAAGCAATCATTCATGACAAAGGATTGAGTACTGCTGTTGGTGATGAAGGTGGATTCGCTCCGAACTTTGAAGGAGGTACTGAAGAAGCACTAGAAAGTGTTTTGGCGGCCATAAAAAATGCAGGGTATAAAGCGGGTGAAGAAGTGACGATTGCATTGGATTGTGCGTCTTCTGAATTTTTTGCTGATGGAGTGTACGATTACTCGAAGTTTGAAGGAAAAGACGGAGCTAAACGATCCAGCAAAGAGCAAGCGGAATACTTGGCTAAATTGGCTAAAGACTACCCAATAGATAGTATTGAAGATGGTTGCGATGAGAACGACTGGGAAGGATGGAAAATGCTTACTGAGTTGATCGGTGATACCTGCCAGCTAGTAGGTGATGATCTTCTTGTAACTAATGTGAAGTTCTTGAAGAAAGGAATAGAAGAAAAGGCGGCTAATTCTATCTTAATTAAGGTGAACCAAATTGGTACATTAACAGAGACTTTGGATGCAATTGAAATGGCACACAAAGCAGGATGGACTGCTGTGGTTTCGCACAGATCAGGGGAGACAGAGGATTCTACTATAGCTGATATTGCGGTAGCAACCAATGCTGGTCAGATCAAAACAGGCTCTATGTCTCGTTCTGATAGAATGGCTAAGTACAACCAATTACTTCGTATTGAAGAAGAGTTGGGCGATGTTGCCGTTTACGGAGGCTAAGAAATAATCTCAAGTAAATTAAAAATAGACTGTCTCAAAAGTAGAACGTCATTGCGAACGCAGTGAAGCATTCTTTTGAGACAGTTTTTTTGTACCTACTATTTTTTGACTCTGAAAAAGATCCAAATCAAATAGCTGATAATGTAAATGAACACTCCATAAAGAGTAGTGATCATGGATACTTTAAGACCACCCATTAGCATGGATGGCGCCACTGTTCCCATTTGCTCAATAATCTTAAACGCGTCAAATAATCCAATCAATTGACCGAAAATACCAGTGATCATCGCGAGTAGGCCGATTGATTTAATGAGGTCTCTATCAGTTTCCTTTTTTTCGTCGCTGGTTGCATATTTGAACGAAGCGAATACTACCCCAATAAATAGTAATGTAAGAATGCCCATAAAGAGAGGGCCGCCCATTTGAAATAACTCAATCATAATTTTAATTTTTAGTATTAAACATGGGAGCAAAGCAACATGGTAAGAGCGCTCTCTGAAAGGTCGTATCCAAAGCTAAACAAGTTGTTCGTCTACTTTTTGCTTTAAATTCACTTATTTCGCTGATCTTGAACTCAAAAAGTACGTGAAGCTAAGACAAGAAATTCTTTTTTGGGCAGGTGTGTGGTGCACACTCATACTCTTATTTAGTAGATCTTTCGACGGATTCTTACTCTCCTTCTACTTCGTTACCTTTCTCATTCCCATCATTATAGGAACATCTCTGTGTTTCAACTATTATTTGGTGCCGAGTTTCTTTCTTCTGAATAAGAGATTCAAGTTCGGCCTGTATTTCATTTACTTATTGATTGCTTCTATGTACTTGGAAATGCTAGTCATGATTTTGGCCTTTGTCATTCTAGCTGATTATCAGATTCAAAACCTTGGATCAATGGCTGGAGATATTTACCTACTCACTATTATACTTTACTTGGTTGTTTTTGGATATGGCTTTATGTTGATAGTGAAAAGCCTCAAACAAAAAGAGCAAAAGCTAAGCGAGCTAGAAGAGAAGAGCAAACTCAATCAGAAAGAAGTGTTGATTGTGCGAGTAAACCGCAAGGCAACACCTATTGAGATGAATGATATATTATACATAGAGAGCTTAAGTGATTACATTCAAATTCATACAAAAACGGGAGTGCATATTACGAAGCAAAAAATCAGTGCTAT